>CADCOF010000076.1 GCA_902802975.1 uncultured Ruminococcus sp.
ACGGGAGTAACAGGCTCGTCAATTGTTTCCTGAGATGTGGGTTCCTCTACCGGAACAATCTCAAAGGAATTGTTCTCGTCAAGCTCAGCCTTTTCGCCATTTACAGTTACTACGTTTACGTCATCGCCTTTTACTGTTACGATAGCTGACTCACTATACGCTGCGCCGTCAACAGCAAGTTCATCATTAATGTAGATCTGCGTGTTTTTTACAGCAGAAGCAGAAATGATCGATGCAACCATAGACACTGCAAGAGTGAGGCTTGCAAGACGAATTTTGGAAGTTACAGTGTTCATTTTCATTTTCCTCCTAATAGAATTACGTACCCTTTCTTGAAGATACATTTTAACAAAGTGCATGCTATTGACTAACGGATACAAAAACCCGATTGTCAACATCTATTTGTTACAGTTGGTATTCTATCATAAAAATCAGTTGATTTCAATTGACTAAATATCCAAAAATCATAACTACCAAGTTTTTCATAGGTAATTTACCATTTTTCTGAACATATAATGACAATTTATGTCCAGTTTGGTTTTTTGTTACACAAAATTACTAAATACGAAACAAATAGTTAAATATATATAACAATATTTCACACAACAAAAGCAGTGATTAATATATGGTGTTTCTTTACTATTAATGAATTTTTTGTGAACTTTATACAATGCAAAAAATGACACCCGGCAAAAAGCCAAGTGCCCTTTCACTTTTTAGTTATTTACTTAGTTCCAATACTGTTAATCATCGTCATCATCATTGTCATCAGCTGTAGGATCTATACCGAGACGAGCAGCGAGTCTTGCAACAAGTTCGTCGACATTGCTGTCTGATGAATCTGCGCCTTCTTCGCTTGCAAGCTGGGCGAGCATTCTGCGCATGTCGTTGCTGGAATTATTCTCGCATTTCTCAACAGCCTCTTTTCCGGAAGCACCATTGAAGATAATGTTAACAATACCGGAGCCATACTGCTCAAAAAGTGTTGCCGGACAATAGATACTTCTCTTAACAATTGCTGTTGAAGGAATAATATCCTCACACGGAACATGAACCTTGTATCTTATCTCTCCGTCACTGAAGTCGAACTCAAAATTACCCATTTTAAGACCATAGTTCGCACGGCAAATGAACTCTGCCATGTTAGTCATCATCTTTTTGTCATCCTGGTCGGCACTGATCGGGGAAATAGCGTAAACGAGGTACTCTTCCTCTTTAACGTCCACTACATAGTTGATATTATTGATTTTTCCTTTAATTCTCAGTCCGAATCTGAACATTCCGCGCTCATCATCAAAAGAGAAGTTCCAGTCATCATCATTAAGGAACTTTTCAATAACCCTCACCAAATCATTTGAATATGCCTTTTTGCTCATAGATTTAACCTCCTGTCTTTCGATAAATCTGTTTTTCTGAACGTTAGCGCTGCTCTATATGTATTTAGCCGCATACAGTCGCTGTTGCTTTTTGAATTTAATTTGTATATAACCCTCGCGCAACTTCAGGGTGTTTTGGCATTAACTCAATAGCCGTTTCTATGGCATTCTTTCATTATTCTTGGATAATCAACAAAGGCGAAATTCATGTCAACATCAATCTTGCAGCCTTCCATTTCTGCAACATCATACTGCCATATCCCGTAGGGATTGCTGTAATGTACTCTGTCTGACCAATCGGCTGCCCAATAACAGTACCTTAGCTGTGTTGATGTATCTATATACTCTTTACAAAATGATACAGATGTGTAGAACCCCGCATAATAACCTGCCGCTTCCATTTCCGAGCAAAAAGCATTTACAATAGATGTGCAGAATGCTTTTCCTTTTTTGAACTGGAAATTCTCTTCAATATCAAAGTATATAGGATATTCAAATTGCTTATCTTTTATGCAGCTGATACAAGTCCAGGCCTCACACCTGGAGTCGTATTCACTCTGGGCATATGAATACCAATATGCGCCAACATCAAGACCGGCTGCCTTTGCTCTCTTGTAATTCGATTCAAACATGGGATCCTTTTGAGACGCATACTTGCCATAGCCTGCGTTGAGTATAACAAATTCAATGCCTTGTTTCTTCATGGCGTCAAAATCGACCCAACCGTTCCAGTGAGAAATATCTATTCCCCTTTTGAATACGGAATAGTCATTCGGGTCTTTTTCTTGGTCTTTTTTCTGCTGGAGTTCTTCTCCGTGTTCTTTAAGAGTTTCTTTATACTGACGGCTGACCTCGCTAAGATCAATTCCCAGTGAAAGGTGAAGTATCCTCAAAGCGTCACCGCTGGTTACCGTACCGTCTTCGTCCATATCCACAAGTTTCTGAATTGTTTTACTAAGCTCCTGAAGACCGATCGAAAACCGCAGCGTCATCAAGGAATCTGCCGATGTTATTACGCCGTCACTGTCTGCGTCGCCTTTTTTGGGTTTATCCGGTTGTGTATCAGTTTCTTTTTTGTCTGTATCAGTTTCTTTTTTGTCCGTATCGGTTTCTGTCTTATCCTTGTCCGTTTCTTTCTTGTCTGTATCCGTTTCTGTCTTATCCGTGTCTGTTTCTTTCTTGTCTGTATCCGTTTCTTTGACTTTCCCCGGTTCTGTTTCTGTTTCTTTTTCGGGTTCGGTCCCTGTTTCTTTTTTTGCATTTGTTTCGGTTTCTTTGATCAGGATATCGGTTTCATTATCTTCCGGTTTTATGATATCTCCCGAAACAAAAACTGTTCTTATTCCGGGTAACGAATATGCACCGGCATTGACCGACGCAGGTGCGGATATCAATATCATAAGTGCCAGAAGCAATGAAAAAAGTTTTTTCATAAACCACTGCTCCCTGTTTAATTTTCTCATCGGTTCGGCATATAAACCGATAATATGATTATATCACAAAAATATTGCTAAGTAAATTAACATTTTGTAAATTTATAACCGAAACAGCTTTGACAAAAAAAGCCTGCCCAACCAAAAAATTGAGCAAGCTTAATTTCAGTTATTCTTCATCTTCGGGTTCTTGTTCGTCTACCTCGTCATAATAGTCAACGTAATCAAAGCGACTTTCATAATCTTCAGATTCTGAAACGGTTTCGCCTTCATTGTCTTGGCTTTCGTTCCAGAACGGATCATCTTCCCAACTGCCTTTATTGTCGCCGTCAGTTGATTTCTGAGATTCAGATGAACTGTCATCTGTCTCCGGATCATAATCATGAAAATCAGGAATTACAACCGTTGAATTATCGAAATTCCAATCCGTTCTTGCAGTTCTGGTCAAAGCATTCTGCACGTCTTTTGTCACGTCAACAGTCACAATAAAACCGTCTATATTATTTCCCGAGATTGTATAGGGCGTTTTTGCCGTATCTGTAGGTACGGGTACATCCGTGTTATTAAAAGCCTCCAGCTTCGGAACGTAAAACGCAACCCATTTTCCGTCTTTGCCGCCGTCTATCAGCAGACCGCCTGTATCGAATGTATAATCTTTGATACCTTCGATGTATTCTTCAAAGCAAATATTATGATCACTGATAAATATAGCGTGAGGAATACCAACGTATCTAAAATGCCAAGCTTCATATCCTATACCGGTGATATTGGTTTTTGTATCGGGATAACGCAGAATAAAGCCGTATTTTTTGCAGTTCTCCGTAAGCCATGAATAATCACCTTCACCGTCAAGTTCTACCATTTCGCCTTGATTGTTATATGTTGCTGTATCAAACGCATATCCTGTTTGATGCTCCGAATAACCGGGAACAGAAACATAATACGCGGTAGACTTTTCTCCGGTATCCTTTACGGAATTTTTGTAGATCTTCTCCTGATCTTCTTTACTGCGGTAGGAGCTTGAAATCAAGATAGACGTCTCACCCTTTTGCTTTTTAAATTCATCAAATAATTTGTTCATTGGATCGACTACCGACTCATTGATCAGCATGTTATCCTCTTTAACGCCAATGGAACGGCTTGCGTTCTCGTAGAGATTTACAAGATTCTCGCCGTCAATCATTGACGAATGAAGATAATTGACAAGTATCAAGTTGCCTTTGTGTATATCCTCATTCAGCACCGTGATAAGACGATAACCTTCCGGTAAATTGCTTTTGTCTTCATACGCATTCGGCGCAGCTGCTTTGGAACTCAGCCCTGAAAGCGAATCTCCCGAAGATGTTCCCTGATTGTATTTTGATCTGTCAGTTTGTGCCGGCACTGTTCCGGTACTTAATTTGTGCCCGGAAACCAACATCGTCGCAATGCCGGATATGAATATTATCAGCACGATAAATGCCAAAAAACCATTTGGAATCGACACTTTGTCTGTTTTGTCCATACTCGCGCCTCCTTTTCGGCATTCTGTTTGTTCGAAAGCTGTTTGTCTGTTACTTGACTACAACTTTCTTGTATGCTTTTTTGCCTCTTCTTACCATAACGCCATCGTCGCGCTTTGCCATTTCAAGAGATACCACAGCATTTATGTCCGTGACCTTCTCTCCGTCAACTGTTACGCCTCCCTGCGTTACGTTTCGTCTTGCTTCGCTCTTCGACGGTGCAAGTCCCGCCTTGACAAGAAGGTCTAAGATAACAATAGAACCATCTGTAAAATCAGCCTCGCACAGCTCCACTGTCGGAACATTTTCAAGACCCGCGCCGCCCCCGAAAAGAGCGCGTGCCGACTGTTGAGCCTTTGCGGCTTCTTCTTCGCCGTGAATGAGCTTTGTTGTTTCGAAAGCCAGAATCTCTTTCGCTTTGTTGATATCCGAACCTTCCAACTTCTCAAGCTCCGCAATCTCCTCAAGAGAAAGGAATGTAAGCATTTTCAGGCATTTGAAAACATCTGCGTCACCGATATTTCTCCAGTACTGGTAGAACTCATACGGGCTTGTCTTCTCTGCGTCAAGCCACAGCGCGCCTTTCTGAGTTTTTCCCATTTTTTTACCTTCCGACGTCAAAAGGAGATTTATCGTCATTGCATATGCGTCTTTACCGAGCTTTCTTCTGATAAGCTCCGTGCCGCCCAACATATTGCTCCACTGATCGTCGCCGCCGAACTGCATATTGCATCCGTAATCGAGGTACAGCTTGTAGAAATCATAGCTCTGCATGATCATGTAGTTGAACTCCAAGAAGCTGAGACCTTTTTCCATGCGCTGTTTGTAGCATTCAGCACGAAGCATATTATTAACCGAGAAATGCGAGCCGACTTCTCTGAGAACGTCAACATAATTCAGATTCAGCAGCCAATCGGCGTTATTGACCATTAAAGCCTTTCCGTCAGAAAAATCAATAAAGCGGCTCATCTGCTTTTTAAAGCACTCGCAGTTATGATCGATAACCTCTTTTGTCATCATCTGGCGCATATCGGATCTGCCGGTGGGATCGCCTATCATGCCGGTTCCCCCGCCAACAAGCGCGATAGGTTTATTGCCGCCCATCTGCAGACGCTTCATCAGGCACAACGCCATAAAATGCCCCACATGAAGGCTGTCTGCCGTAGGATCAAATCCGATGTAAAATGTAGCCTTTCCCTGATTGATAAGCTCCTTGATCTCGTCCTCATCTGTCACCTGAGCGATAAGTCCTCTTGCCTGTAATTCTTCAAATAATTCCATATAAAATACCCCTTCTGATTCCACTGCTGTGGAAAATTATTACACTTATCATTCTACAAAAGTATACGCTAATATTATAACAGCATAATCGGTCTTAATTGTTACAAAATTGTAAATTTGTAATTATTCTGTAATAAAAAATTACAAGTTTGAAATATTCAGGTTCATTCTTGCTCATTTATAGATTATAGTATAAACAAGGGGTACATAATGCTTTTCACTTTGATTAATATTAAACTATTACAAAATTGTAAGAA
>CADCOF010000077.1 GCA_902802975.1 uncultured Ruminococcus sp.
GAAACTGATGCCTGTAAAATGAAATCCTTTGTAAGGTTGGGCGGATTAAAGGAAGCTCCCGCCTCTATAGGCGGTGAGTACTTCACTGACTTCAAAGATTTAAAGAAACAGAAAGGAAGTTTTTATGGCAACTATAGAAAGAGCCTTTGATATCGTAAACGCAAAAGTCAACGCCGCACTTTCTCCTCAGGGCTTTACCTGCCGCGATGTAAAATCCGGCGAATCCGATGAGCTTGCCTCACTGTACACCGGCGAAGAAACGGCGTATTCGATCGTCTACTATAAAGACAAAAAGCACATGGTAATGCGCTCGTGCGATATGGTAGACAACGCACCCGACAACGAGTGGAAAACAATGGCAACATGGATGTTTGACCCCGAAACGGACTCCGAAAAAGAAGCCGAGTCAATCGGCAACGACTTTGCCGAAAATGTCTCCTCCCCCGTGTTTAAGCAAATATCACGCCCAAAAAAGAAAAAGAAAAAAGAATCCGATGATGGCAACGGCGATCCGGTATTTTTTTCAAAGAGACTTATCAACATATTTCCCGAGCTGCGCGATGAGATTCGAGAGGAACAGGATTCATACGAGGATTTTCGCGCTGTAACATTCACAAAGGAGCATATCGTTCCTAAAGTTATGGAGCTTCTCTCCGAAGGAACACAGTCCGAAATCGACAAGCTTTCGGATATATTATCCGCACAGTACTCATACGGTGATATAGACACACGCCCGCTTATCACTATAGTGATTCTGAACTCCATTACCGAACATTCGCAAAAAGACGCCATTAAACAAAATATGTCGGAAGACCTTATAAAAGCATGGACTGCTGCAGAGAAATTCCGCGGCAAAAAAGTCAAACCGGCAAAACAGAAAAAACAATCTCTTATGCAGAAACTTATGATGGAAAGCATTGAGAATCAAAAAGCATACAACGAGGGTAAATTATAATTTAGTTGCTTTTCAATGCTGAACCCTGACCTGAAACCTGAAAATTCAGAAAACTATCAGAAAATCATCACATTATATCACTTAAATTCTCTTGACAATATATTCGATTATCCGTATAATATTAGAAAAGCACTGTAGTATCTCTTGTTAGACTCCTATATTCAATTTTCGGCAAAGCGGGGAATGTTTGTTCATTCCCCGCTTTGCTCTGTTATTTTACACTCATTTATTCATCAATCGCACCGATACCACGCAGTTTTTCTATTACTTCCTCAACATCACACTTGGCTGTTTCCCTATCCACATCAAAATTCACACACATCGCATCTGTTATCTTCTCGACAGTTGTGTTCTTTTTCAGCTGATTAACAATAAACGCCGCCGTATCATTGCTGCGCACCATACCGCGAAACGTTCTTGAGGCCGGTCCTGCAGCGATCATAAGATGCTCCCCATCATTTTCATATGTCACAAAGCCCTTTTTTAACTTCACATTATCACCTCCAAAAAATGGGAGATGTCCAAAACAGTCATCTCCCAAATGTATCGTTATTCAACTTCAACATAATACATATCCAGAATAATATCAAACAACTTCTTGTTATCGACATTATACTCCGCATACTTCTCACCAAGCGTTGCTTTTCCGGGAACTTTTATAAAATTCTTGTCCGCAGAAAAACCGCTCTTTAAGAATATACTTGCATAATACGTTATTCTTGATACATCTATATCTGTAGTCATATAATCTTTAGCGTCATTATACATTTTGATAGGCGTCTTTATATCCTTCTTGGTAAGAGCCATTGTTTGCTTAATAAAACTGTCAAGATATATTTTCTGACGCTCCATACGCCTATCGTTCATTGAACCGTCACCGTACATTTCACGGTAGCGAACAAACGTCTCTGCCTGCTGCGCATTAAGTACAACATCTGCACCCTCATACAGCGATGGGTCTCTCGCAGTAAGGTCTTCATTAACCGTAACGCGAACGCCGCCTACATCGTCATTCAATATGCCCAACGCATCGAGGTCAATAACCGCATATGAGTTAACAGGTATACCAAACAAAAGCCTTGAAACAGAACGTTTCAGATTTTCCGCACTTCCCTCTTTGCCATCGACATAGGCATGTGCGAGACAAATCTGCTCTTTGTTCGTTTTTACAAAATTGCCTTTTGAGTCATATTGATCGACATCGACCATAGAATCTCTCGATACTGCCATCATCTTGTACTTGCCTGTCTCGGTGTCAAGCGCACAGACAATAATACAGTCAGCCTGACCATATGTACCGAACTCGCCCGTCATCTGATCATCGTGTTTATCAATTCCGGCAAACATTATTGTCGTGATCTTATCGTTATACATATATTTCTTGTCATTGTAATAAATATATGTATTGGTATCTTCCGGGTCATCTTCAACACTGGCATTTGTTTCTGCAGGTACAACAATGCCGCCCATAGCGGAACGGTTCGCACCGAGGGCATCCTTTTGACCCTTGTACATAAGTATCACCAGCGTCACTGCAATGAGAACCAAAAGAGTAATAATCACTCCGGCAACGACGCCAAACACTTTCAAGGTCTTATTATTTTTTTTAACTCCCACAGCACCGCTTCCGCGAGATGGGATCACATTATAATCATTTTGCTGCCGGCTCATCGTTAATCAAAACTCCTTGAACTAAATATCTTGATGTTTCGATATTACCGAGGCACGTACTGCACGTAATAATTTTATCATCGGCAGTTACCTCAATCTCTCTTCTGTTGCACATCATAGATTCCGTGGGGTCTGTTGCATATTTGAGGTAGTCAGCAAAAACTTGCTTATCGTTAAAATCGAACGAATACAACAAATGTCTGTCATCATATTCGTATGCCGAAAAAATCTCATATGTCAGAGTTCTGTCGGGAAGGATAATGTAAATATATGGATTAGCAGCAAAAAAATCCGGATCACGGAAATTATGGAGCGTGCGGAACATAGAGCCATTGAGCATATTATGACCATAGAGAACCGTATTGGGATCACTGAAATCCTTTTTATTCAGTTTCTCTGTGTAAATACTTCCGGCAAACTCATATTCTTTTTTATAATTATGCGAAAGATAGAACGCATCATCGCCATCTGTCTGTAAGACGGGATAATCAATATTGGTATTGGGAATTTTTATCCACGCATACATATCGGGATTAACCTTCCATAATTCCGTAAAATTCACATCTCCGTTTACAACATCTTTTTTCTCTTTCTTTGAACTATCATTCTTTTTTGGAGAAGCAGCCGATGAAGACGAGGATTCCTCTGTTGTTTTAGACTCTGAATTTGAAGAAACAGCAGGCTCGCTTGAGCTGTCATCTGCCGATGTGACTGTCATGATCGAACTAATGTCGTCATAACTTTGTCCTGCGCTGTACATTTTATACAAATACACGCACAACAGCGATAGTGCCGCGATAACGAACACCACCGAGACCACCCAAACGGCAGCCCACTTATTCTTTTTGTCATTTCTCATCAGGAGTATGTCTTAGGACTTCTTCTTGGAAGAAACTGCTACGCCTGCGAAAGCAAGAGCTGCTACAGCAAGAAGTGTGCCCTCAGCTACAGGAGAACCAGTCTTCGGAGAAGTATTGCTGCCTGTATTTCTGCTGTTGTTGCTGCTTGAATTACTGCTATTGTTCTTACCGTCATCATCATCATCGCCGGTATTGCTGCCTGTGCCGTCAGCAGGCTTTGTGCTTCCGTTAGGATCGGAAACCGTAGGACTAGCTACCTTGACCGTTGCAGAAACAACAGATGTGTTTGCTGCTGCATCATTAGTCTCTGCAGGTGCTGCCGATGCTGTTACCGCTGCTGCAGAAACAACAACTGCGCTAAGAAGAACTGCAAATAACTTTTTCATTGTAATAACCTCCTATTACGATTCTTCAAAGTGGACTGAACAACCACCTTGTTTTATTTTATCACCACTTTACATTTTTGTAAAGTGCTTTTTTAATATTTTTCAAATATTTATTAATTTCTAAAAAACAAATATAATATTTCAGGTGAAATTGATCTAAAACATATCAGTAATGTCAATTTATTAAAATATTATCTTTTTAATTATTCGATTTACGCATATGCATATTACAAATAAAAGTAATTAACACTCCGAATAAATATACAACATATCCTGCAAGGCCGCCCAAAACATTACAAACAATATCGTAAATATCAGCGGTTCCAAGCATATATTTATACTGTGAGTATTCAATAAAAGATGACAACAAAGCACTGTAAATTAAAGCTATAAATCCCTTTTCGTGAAAATGTCTTGGCAGCATACACGGAACAAAAAGCCCCAATGGCAAAAACAGCATTACATTCATCACCTTTTCTTTTTTGACTGCGGGATCCGAAAGCATATTGATTAATTCTTCAGGCTTTTTTATATAACTAAAGTGGTGAGAACCCGGCTGCCTTCCTAACAATGTAATGTATAATACAAAAAATAACCATACTAACATCAAAAAGCAAGAAATTAAATTTATTACTCGTGATTCGGGCTTTTTTACATTCACCACAGCAAATATAATAACCCACACAGCGGAACAAATAATTGTTACAAGCACTATATCTCTTAACGGATAACTAAGCAGCTGATCCTGCAATTGTTTCACCACCTGAATAAAGATCAAGCGGCATTGGTCTGATTTGACAAATGCCGCATGTAAGAATGAGCTATACAATAAAATATAGACGTCTCTGTTGAATATAATATCCTTGATTAGCCCTTAACGCCGCCTGCGGTAACGCCTTCAACGTAGTAGTTCTGCATCTTAAGGAAGAGAATCGTAATCGGAATAGCTACAAGCACAGAACCGGAAAGGAACTGCTTGAAGTATGCCTGCTTATACTCTCTATCTACCATCTTCTGAAGACCTACAGCAACAGTGTAGTTTTCACGCTTATCACCCATGATGATCTTTACCAAGATAAAGTCGCACCACGGTCCGATAAATGCCGTAAGAATGGTATAAACGAGGATAGGCTTAGACATAGGAAGAATGATCTTCCAGAAAATCTGATTTCTTGTAGCACCGTCGATTGTAGCAGCCTCGTCGAGTGCTCTCGGAATCGTATCGAAGAAGCCCTTGGAAATAGCGAATCCAAGACCTGCACCTGCAGAATAGCAAATTACGAGTGCGGGGAGAGTCTGAGTAAGGTTCATAGCTTTGAGCAAGTAGTACAAAGCGATCATTGTCATGAAGCCCGGGAACATTCCAAGTACCATGCCTATGTTGATGAACATTTTACGAGACTTAAATCTCAATCTTGAGAATGTGTAGGATACCATAAGTACCGATAATGTAGAAATAATACATGAGAACACTGCAACTACGAAAGTATTAAGAAACCATCTCGGATAGTCAAATGTATCTGTATTCGTAAACAGCAGCTTATAGTTATCGAGAGTATACTCTTTCGGGAAAACATAAGGAACTGTTACACCGCCTTCTGCACGGAAGGAGTGGAAAACGAGCCAAATCAGAGGACTTACCCAAATAATTCCAAGAACTGCAAGGAACACATAGATAACTACATCAGCGATCGTTCTTTGTAATTTGTAACTTTTTATCATGAGAACTCCTCCTCGTTTCTGGAAGACTTCGACATATTGAACGTAATCAGCGACAATGTAGCGCAGACGATGAACACAAGAATACCTACCGCAGCAGCAGTATTGTAGTCGTTGGAGTCCATTGTGAGCTTAAACAGCCATGTTACGAGCAAGTCGGTCTGACCGGCCTGATAAAGCTTTTCGTCTTTATTCGGTCCGCCGTTAGTAAGAAGGTAGATAACGTTAAAGTTATTGATATTGCCGACAAATGTCTGAATAAGATAAGGTGTTGTTACGAAGAGCATGTACGGAAGTGTGATCTGGAAGAACTGAACAACCGGGGTTGCGCCGTCTATTCTTGCACTCTCGTAAAGATCCTCGGGGATATTCATAAGAATACCGGAAGTCTGAAGAATTGTATAAGGTACGCCGACCCACATGTTAATTACGATAACGGTAACTCGTGCAACGAGCGCAGTCGAGTTAAAGTAAGAGATTGCAGGAAGACCCATATAACCTCTGATAACGTTCAGAACGCCATCGTCCTGGAGGATCTGCTGCATAAGAAGGAGCGATACGAACTGAGGAACAGCAATTGTAATAACGAAAAGTGTTCTCCAAAGAGTCTTGAACTTAATGCTCTTTTTATTGATCATAAGAGCAAGAATCATACCAATGATATAGTTTGAGAATGTAGCAAAAATAGCCCATACTATAGTCCACTTGGTAAGCTCCATGAAGGTATAGCCCTTACTTGCGCCTTCAGAAACTTTAAATACGTCTCTGAAAGTCTGAAGTCCGACCCAAGTAAAAAGATTTCCCGGGGGAACGTGCGCTCTGTCATAGTTTGTAAACGCAATGAGTATCATGAACACGAGCGGAAGAATCGTAAACACAGAAATAAGAAGTACGGGAAGTGAAAGCAATGTAACGTGATATTTGCCATCGAGGAAATCCACGAGTTCTTCTTTCAATGTAAGATTCTTCTTGCCTGCCTTATGAGTCTGCTCAGCCTCATATGCAGATGCAGTATTTGCAACATATACGCCGATAAATACAAAAGTGATAAGTATCGCCAATGTACCGTAAAGCAATATAAGCATTGAGTTGTCGCCGGGAACCATCATAGGTCTGCCTGTCACCTCATTGATCTCCTGATGCGACTGAACGTTTCCAAGTGTATCGAACTTATCAAGATAAATAAGACCGAAGTTCACCATGAAGAGAATATAGAATATCTCAGCTGCAAGGAATGCAAGACCCTTGCCTACCTGCCCTCTGGTGAAATTGCCGAAACCCATAACAACATATGAGATTTTCGTACTCATATCACCCAAAGAGAATCTTGAACCGTAGCCCTTTAACCCCTCAACAAATTTAACTCCAAGGTTCTTCAAGCCCTTAAGGAGCCCGCCAAAGAACCCCTTCAAGCCAACCGGAATCGATGCAAAAAATTCTTTCATCTTGTAAGCAAATTGCTGCGAGGGAGTAAGTGACTTATATTCAATAAATGTCATTAGCTCACTCTCCTAGTTTCAATTATAAAGACAGCTTTCAAGGCAAAAGGACACATAAAAGCACCCTTTCACCCTGATGTGCTGTCAACAATCTGTCAAATTTTAATCAAACAATTACTCGTCCTTGATGTTAGCAATCGTCTGCTTGATGAGTTCCTTAGCCTGATCCTCAGAGAGATCATTGTCGGGATCTACAATCTTGCTTCCGAATGTACCCATCGGGCCCCAGAATGAAGGTGCGATACCTACCTGTGCAACGGAATTCTTCTGCTGTGCAAGGATAGCTGTCAAAGCTTCGTCGTTCTTGATAATGTCGCTTTCAGCAACAGCTTTGTTCGACGGACCCCAGTTGAGCTTCTCTGCTCTTTCCTTCTGGCAGTCTTCACCGGAGAGGAACTTAGCGAGTTCGATTGCTGTATTCGGATACATTGTGCTGGAGTTTACGCCGAGGAGTTTGTAACCGAACATGTTAATAATCGGAAGATCCTCATCGCCTACATGGATTGTCGGAAGAACAGCAAAGCCTGCGTTTTCACCAAGAGTATCTTTTGCGCTTGCGAAGTTCCAGCTGCCGTCAATACCTGCTGCTACTGTGTCGGACTTAAAGCCATCGACTACCTTTGTAACTTCACCGTTGAGGAAGAAGTCCTTGTAATCAACGAAAAGCTTACGGAAAGCAAGCATTGTGTTAACCATCTTTGCCTCATCGTAATCTGTGAACTGCTGAACGTCTCCGTCCTCGCCGCCAAGACCGTCGATCTGCAAGCCGCCTGTGAACATAAACAAGCATGTGTAATAACCGTTGCCTGCGTCCATAACGAACTTCTTGTTAGCTGCCTTACAAGCTTCAAGAGTACCCTCAAGAGTCTTAGCCTGATCTGCGGAAACATACTTTTTGTTGTAAACGAGAATGTAGCTGTTGTCGCCCGTCTCGGGATATGCCCAAATCTTGTCGTTCTTTGTTGCAGCTGCTACTGATGCTTCGCTGTTAGAGCTTGTTACAAAATCCTTCTCGGCACCTGTTACCTCAAGGAGTGCGCCTGCTGTTACAAGCTTGTCGAGGTTATCGCATGCGAAACCGAATACATCGGCTGCTGCGTTAGCGTCTGTAAGTACCTGCGTTGCGGAATCTGCCTCACCCTGCGGAACAACTTCGATCTGTACGTCACCATATGCCTTCATGTTCTCGCTGAACGTAGCGCACTGACTTCTGAGTACTTCCTGAACTGCGTCGGGACCCCATACCTTAAGGTTGATTGTACCGGAAGCGCCCTCGCCGCCGAGCGGGTCGCCGTCTGTTGCGTCACCGCCTGTTGTGTCGCCGCCCGTTGTGTCACCGCCGGTCGTACCACCGGTTGTGCCGCCTGTCGTGCCGCCTGTCGTGCCGCCTGTTGTAGTGCCTGTGCCGCCGCCGCAGCCTGCAAGTGAAGTAACTGCCATCATTGCAGCAATCGCGATTGCACAAAATCTCTTTGTCTTGCTCATTTGCTTTTTCCTTCTTTCTTAAAATGTAAAAATAGTTTATAGAGGAACGGGGTGTCACCCCATAACGGCGGACGTTCCGAACGCACCACAAATTAACAAATTAAGGAATACGCACGAAATGCACCGCAGTGTTACCACATAAATAATAACATATTCACAAGATTTTTGCAATATCTTTAGACATTTTTATTGTAGTAAATAAATCGGACATATAAAAATGTGCAAATTGTACATCTAAATTGAACAAAATAGCAACATGTACAAATCACATATGAATATTATATATATATTCAACAAAAACTCTTTGTTGAATATTCATAATAATGCATACGCTTTTTTGTGATATGTTATTTTACAGCATCTTGATGACTCAAAAATTTTAAAAAATTTTTTAAGACTTCCCATCAATTATGTTGAATATCACAACGAAATGTGACATTTCATCACTCTCATATTTTTATTGACAAAAGTACAATAAAGTAGTATTTTATATATATCAACATTATCAACATCAATAAGGAAAAGAAGCTGTTCTAGATATCCTCTTATAATTATACAGCATTTCATTCTGTAAATCAATAGTAAAAATAAAAATTTCTGTACATTTTTAATAAAATTATTATCCGACTATAACGAGTCTATAAATCACAGAACAAAGGAGTTTTTTGCATGAAATTATCTCTGTTACTAAACAACGTTGTATTTTCCGTTATCAAAGGAAACACCGATATCGACATAAATCACCTTGTATATGATTCCAGAAAGGTCGAACAAGGCGACGTATTCGTGTGTCTGAAAGGCTACAATGTAGACGCTCACAAATTCGCCGACGATGCATCAAAGAAAGGAGCTGCGGCTGTCATTCTGAGTGATGAACTCCCGGTTTCATGCGGCACAGTTATCAAAGTCGATGACACAAGAAAAGCGCTTGCGCAGCTTTCGGCAAATTATTTTGGAACTCCGGCGAACGATATCGAATTTAAGATTGCATTGACCGGCACAAAGGGAAAAACCACCACAACTGCAATGATTAAATCGATACTTGAGGCTGCCGGCATAAAAACGGGAACTATCGGCACACTCGGCATAGTTATCGGCGACAATATCTACAAAACGAACAACACCACTCCGGAGTCATTCGAGATTCAGCAGGCTATGAGAAAAATGGCCGATGAAGGCTGCCGCGCTCTCGTTATTGAGGCGTCCTCTCTTGGGCTGAAATGGCACCGCACCGACGCCGTGAACTATGACATAGGCGTATTCACCAATTTTTCCGATGATCACATAGGAGACGGCGAACACGCAACCCTTGAGGAGTACCTCGAATGCAAAAAGCTCCTGTTTAAGCAATGTGCGCTCGGTATAATAAACCGCGACTGCACCGTATATGACGAAGTGATAAAAGACGCAAAGTGCCCGATGGAAACATTCGGCTTTGACGAGTCATGCGACGTATATGCCTCAAACGGCGAACTTACGCGCAAACCGGGTTTTCTAGGCGTAACATTTGACGTTGGCGGATATGACAGCTACAAAGTCAACGTCGGCATTCCCGGGAAATTCAACATTTACAACGCGCTTGCAGCCATTGCCGTGTGCCGTCACTGCGGCGCAGACCGTGACGCTATTCAGGCAGGACTTGAAAGAGCGCGCGTAAAAGGCAGAGTAGAGCCGGTAGAAACAGGCGGAGACTATACGCTGCTGATTGATTACGCCCACAACGCGCTCAGTATGGAGAATGTTCTGACGACTCTGCGCAAATACGAGCCAAACAGACTTATTACGCTTTTTGGCGCAGGCGGCAACCGCCCGAAGATACGCCGCTATGAAATGGGCGAAACATCGGGCAGGCTCAGTGATCTTTCGGTTATCACGGAAGATAACTCCAGATTTGAAGATGTTAACGATATCATAGAAGATATCAAGGTAGGTCTTGCAAAAACCGACGGAAAATACGTAGTTATCCCGAACAGAAGGGACGCCATTGAATACTGCATCAAAAATGCACAGCCCGGCGACATTATTGTACTTGCAGGAAAAGGACACGAGGACTATCAGGAAATCAAAGGCGTCAAGTACCACATGGATGAACGCGAGATAGTAGCAGACATTCTCAATTCAGCAGTGAGTCAGGTTATACCCGAGTGATACTAATACTATTTTTCGTAATATTAATATACAATGCCCGCGTCTAACACAATTTAAACGCGGGCATTATAGTTTGCTTTTTTATATAGTACGTATCAACTAACCTTATCAACCGAAAGAACAAGACTATAGTAATTGAAAGTAACCCTGTACATTGCGCCCGGAGAAACTGCAACCGGCTGATCTCCAATCGAAATCAAATAGACGTCTATCGTTGTGGTGTCACCATTGCTATCCACAAATGACCCGCCTCTGATAACGAACGGAAAATCAACTATATTTGAAAGCTGCGATGTCACACACAACAGACCATTCGTTGACGTACCGTACATCGGTATGCGGTCTTTTGTACTCCAGTTGCTTTGCCTTGCACTTTCTACAGAACCGTTATAACTCTCCCATTCGTTATAGGACATCATTTCCGTTGACCATGAGTCGCTTTCATAATCAAAGCCATCATAATATACTTTGCCAAAATCAATATAACTGATGTCGATCTTCTCAACCTCAGTAGAACTGCTGTCGTTCACCTTGATCTCGTATCTTTCAAATCTGCCGCCCCCGGCACCATCGCCTTGTCCGTAATCCTGCTTGACCTTATAGGACGCCTCTTTCTGCAGGAACTGTTCACCCTCGCCGACTGAGAGAAAGCGCGTTTCGCGGTATGAATTCACACTGTTTACGCCGTAGTGTTCCAAAAGCGCAACAAGATAATCATTATATCTGTAAATGCCTTTAACCTGAGCCTGGACTCCCGTACCCGTTGTTTCCGAATACCATCTAAAATCGCTATTCGAATACGATGACGACGAAAATCTGAACACATCCGCGGGAATCGGATTGTAAGAAGCCTTAAATATGCTTTCTTCAACCGTTGCCTCCGAGCTTACCACTTCGAAACTTTCAGTATTAGAGCTTTCAGCCTTGGAACTTTCAGCCTTGGAGCTTGCAGCTTTGGAACTTGCTGCTTTAGAACTTGCTGCTTTAGAACTTGCAGCCTTGGAACTTGCAGCCTTGGAACTTGCTGCCTTAGAGCTTGCAGCTTTGGAACTTGCTGCTTTGGAACTTGCTGCCTTAGAGCTTGCAGCCGTAGAACTTGCGGATTTGGAACTTACTGCGTCAGAACTTGAGGTTTCTGAGTTTGAGACTCCGGAACTTTCTTCTTCATAGATTACCATTTCGGAACTGGCTGTTTGTGACGATTCGAAAGGCTCAGATGAAAACACATCCGAACTGCCCTCTGAGGAACAGCCCGCAAGCATAGCCGCTGCTGTCAATAACGATACTCCCGCAAAAAATTTACTTTTTTTCATAATCAACCACACACCTCATTTATATTCATCATAAGCAAATACAAAATTACTTCAATTTATTAATCTCTACCGATATGGTACCAGTATATCACAAACAAAAAATCGTGTCAATCTTTACGCGGACAGTTCGCGGCGGGCATGCGCCCGCGGGTGCAACCCCATATGCGCTAACATAACAAAAGTTCGTTATTATAGCCAATAATTTAGTTAATTATTCTTGGAGTTATGGTTATCATTGCCTCCCCTTTAGGGGAGGTGCCGAACGAAGTGAGGCGGAGGGGTTTAAACACTAACCAAAATTAGAGAAAAACTGAACTTTTGCCGCATAACCCCTCCGTCACGCCTGCTGATGCAGCCGTGACACCTCCCCTACATGGGAGGCTTTACCGACTTAAATGTTTTAAAGAAATGTATCGTTGAAACATAGGTTAGCGCATATGGGGCGCATGCCCGCCGCCGTTTTCGATAAAAATTTACAAAAGCATATTGTTTATATGGCAAAGTTGTGTTATAATTTATATGATTACAAAAATTGGTTTATTTTTGTGTGCGTTATGATATTAAATGTCTCTTAGCGATTTGGAAGGCAGATGGTATAAATGAAAAAGAAATTGAGAATAACATTTAATGCACCTGTTACACTTACATTTACAGGAATTTGCCTTGCGGCACTCATACTTAACTATATCACAAAGGGATTTACAAATGACCTGCTGTTCAGCGTGTATCGTTCGTCGATGCTCAATCCATTTACGTATTTCCGATTCATCGGTCACGTCTTCGGACACGCGGATTTCGATCACTTCATCGGCAATATGATGACGCTGCTGATAATCGCGCCTCTCCTTGAGGAAAAATACGGCTCAGCTAATATCATATTAGTCATTCTTACTACCGCCCTGTCAACCGGCATATTAAGCTTTATTCTGTTTCCGAATATTCAGCTGCTGGGCGCAAGCGGCGTCGTGTTTGCTTTTATTTTGCTTTCGTCTATCACCGATGTTCATGAGGGCGAAATACCAATGACTTTCATTCTTGTTGCCGTCTTGTACCTCGGACAACAGATTCTGAGCGGAATATTTATCGACGATAACATTTCGAATTTCGGTCATTTTCTCGGCGGTACATGCGGTTCGATCATAGGATTTAAGCTAAACAGCAGAAAGGGACTTACGCCTCCCACTGATACTACATATTACGGTTGATTATAGGAGCAAGCCATGCAAGATCAGAATATAACAAAAGCACTTCAGGATATCTTCCTGCCGCTCGATAAGCGACAAAATAAGGCGTATTTTTTGCGCTTGCCGGGCTATAATGATACGGTGAAAGATTTCGCACTGAAAGCGTATAACGCCGCAAAAACAAAAGGCACGGTGTTCACCGAAAAACTCTCAAGCCCCGACGAACGTCAAGTGACGTATTATACCGAAATACTCGGAAACGAGTTTTCTCTTGATAAAAATTTTATCGGGCGTTGTGTCTCGCGCTTTTTGCCTGAACTTAACAACAAAGTATGCATCACTTTGGCAGACGCTGTCTTTTGGGCACTTAGTGACTTTAAATCAATGGGCAAAACCGACGCCATGCTCCGAAATATGTTCGTGCAGCTGATGTGCTGGTTTTTCTACAAAGTGCGCGCAGTGCTGCCTCATATCTGCGATAACGATCCGCCGTTGATATTATGCAGCGGTAATATAACACGCCATCAATTATATTTGCTGAAAATTTTTCATCTTTGCCGCTGCGACGTTGTGATTTTGCTTTACGATGGTGATAAGACTTACAACTCACTCGATCCCAACGGCAGACTGTCTCAGTCTGTAAATCTGCCGGGCATGCAGCCGTATCCTCAGGGCTTTTCAATCAAACAGCTTGAAAACGCACGTACCGCTGCAGCAAAACAATCTCAGCTTTACGGATTTGCACCCGAGATATCGGCAGCCACAAACGTTTGGCTAAAAGGCAACAGCATTCTTGCAGATATCGAAATGCCACCCGTCAACCGTGGCAAAGAAGGCAAAGTTTTCTACAATGCGTTTTGCAGAATGACAGGCGTTCCGGACAAGTTAACGTATCAAAGCGAACTGTATAAATTCTACAGCAACTTGAATTCTAGCGGGCGCAGGTTTATCATAGAGGAAAATAAACTCCCCGTTCCCGATGGACGTGATATAGATCACATCAACAGAGGACCGTTTCACAGTACCGAAGAGATGGTCTCTTCAATGCTCAAATATATAAAAATGCCGCCTGACGGCGAATTGAAAAAGCTTATTACAAAAACGTTTATAGACATTATTTTTGAAGAAAGCAGAAAACCCGACATGAAAGCACCACGCCTCACTACAATGGCGGTATGCTGCGTTTACTGGATCAATCTATACGGTCCAAAGCTTTTCAATAGCTGGATTCTGCCGATGGTGTCGCTATTTATTTATCTGGGAGGGTGCAAAACATGTCACGAAGCGGCGTTTTTGAGAATACTCTCTAGACTTCCGTGCGACGTCCTTATTCTTGCGCCGAACCTGAATTCAAAATGCCTTCTCAGTGACGATAAATTATATGAACTGCGGTATGGCGATTCTCTCAATATCACTGAGTATCCCAAAGATTCCGGCTCTCTTCTCGTTGGAACCGCCGCATACCATGCAGAACGCGATCTTGACAAGGATTTGTATCAAGATTCGGGTATATATCGTGATTATCAATATCAAAAAGCCAACAGCATCATACTTAAAACAATGTATGAGGAAATTGACATATTATGGAAACAAGAATCAAAATTCCGTCCGAATTTTGATGTTATCAATAACGTTGTCAACGTGCCTGTGATATTTGCAAAAATATCAGGCGTCCGTGATTCCGCGCCCAACAAATATTGGAAAAGCGTGCAGAAGCTTATCACCGAAAACACGTTTCTTATAACGGACGTTCCGCTTGTATCTCCACAGGCGCAAAACCCGATGAAAATTCACTGTGCGTCATATATACAAGGCGGTAAAATCAAACGCTCGCATTTGTACAGCGCGCCCGAATATCAATACGGGCACCTTCGCCGTGAAACGCAGGAGTATATCTTTGACAAGATCGATCTTCTGATGAACACCAGCATAATCAAGGGAACATTCCAAAACGGCATGGAATACCTGATTGCAGCAACTCTTCTGAATCTCCCCGCCCCCATCGTGAGACTTATTCAAGGCTTTGATTTTACAAAAGTAAGCCCCAAAATAATCTATATAAATTCCGGTGAAACGCAGATATCTGCCGAGGATGCAATCATAATGGCTTTTTTGAGTCTTGTCGGTTTTGATGTTCTGTTTTTTGTTCCGACAGGCTATCAGACAGTTGAATCATATTTCGATAAAAACATTATGGCAGAACATAAAATCGGAGAGTATATGTACGATCTGCGTCCCCCAACATTCAAAATACCGAAAGGCGCAACTCTTGCAAAAAAGAATAAGTCGCTTTTTGGTAATCTGTTTAAAAATTAAACAAAAAAGGAGTAAAAAAAATGGGTATTGATTTTACGAGAAAAGACGCGCCGCAGCCGGCACAGCCTTCACAGGCTATAGTTGTACAGCCCACTGTGAATCTTGAAAAAGAAGAACCGAAGCCCTATGACATAGCGGCCGACAGAGCGCAAATGACAAGAGAGCTTGTTAATTCGGCAGAAATAGACAAACTGACAAGCGAAATCTCTGTTCACGATGTAAACACTATCGTAACATTCGGCGGTGAAACCGCAAATCAGATTGCTCAGGTATCTGACAGTATCCTGCGCAGCACAAATATGTCTCAGCTCGACGACTCCGTAATAATGCTCAACGCGCTCAAAAAGGTTATGGATCAATTTGATGCCAAAGAACTGCAGCGCGACCCCGGCATGCTCGACAAGCTTTTTGCGCCGGCAAAAAAGACGATTGACAAAATTCTCGCAAAATACACCAACATGGGCAGCGAAGTAGATAAAATCTATGTTCAGCTTAAGAGCTACGAAGCCGAGATCATTCAGTCGAACCGCAAGCTTGAAGAAATGTTCGAAACTAATGTTGAATACTACCACTCTCTGGTAAAATACATTCTTGCAGGCGAGCAGGCCGAGCAGGAACTTCAGGCGTACATATCTCAGCGCAGGAGCGACATGGAGGCTACAGGCGATTCCGCTATACAGTTTGATATACAGGCAGGCGAGCAGGCACTTGCACTTCTCGAGCAGCGCGTTCAGGATCTGCGCACAGCGGAAAGCGTCGCAATGCAGTCTATCCCGCTCATCAAGACAATGGAATTCAGCAACCTGAATCTTATCAGAAAGATCGACTCCGCATTTATCGTTACGCTGCCGGTATTCAAACAGTCTCTGGCACAGGCTATTATGCTTAAGCGTCAGAAGATACAGGCAGACGCGCTTTCTGCACTTGATGATAAAACAAACGAGCTTTTGATCAAGAACGCTCAGAACGCAGCCAGTCAATCGAAGGCTGTTGCTCACCTTGTTTCCGGCAGCTCCATCAAGGTAGAAACCCTCGAAACAACATGGGCTACCATCATGCAGGGCATTCAGGAAACAAAGCAGGTTCAGGACGAGGCTAAAGCACAGAGAGCAGATGCTAAGGCACGCCTTGAGAATTTGAAGAAGCAATATTACGGACAATTTGATGTACCGCAAACAGGTTCTACCTTAAAGAAGTATTAATACGCCGGGAGGTAACTTACATGGCAATTAATCTATCAAAAGGACAAAAAGTCGATCTTACGAAAAACAACCCTAATTTAAAGCATATTCTCGTTGGCTTGGGATGGGACGTCAACGAATTTGAAGGCGGCTACGATTTTGATCTGGACGCCTCGGCGTTTGCGCTTGGAATAAATGAAAAATGCTTAGTCGATGAAGACTTCGTTTTTTATGGAAATCTGAGACACCCATCGGGCGCAATTGTCCACATGGGCGATAATCTCACAGGCGAAGGCGAAGGCGATGACGAACAGATCGAGGTTGACCTCTCACTTATTCCTGACAATATCAGCAAAGTTGCATTCACAGTAACCATATATGATTCGGACAAGCGCAGTCAGAATTTCGGGCAGGTATCTAACGCCTATATTCGCATCGTAGATGAGGATACAAACACGGAGCTTATTCATTACGATCTCGGGGAAGATTTCTCGATTGAAACAGCGATCGTTGTTGGTGAGATTTATCGATACAACGGAAACTGGAAATTCAGTGCTATCGGAAGTGGATTCAGAAGCGGCTTGGCTGCACTTTGTGAGCATTATGGGTTAGAAGTAGAATAAACAGTATATAACACCATTGTACAATGTGCAATTAGCAATGCAGACTGTGCCAAAAATTCTGAGCATGAACCCCTCCACCGCCTTACGGCGGTCCCCCTCCCCTAAAGGAGAGGCTTTAAAAGTGGCTTGGAATCAGCATTTGCCTCCCCTGTAGGGGAGGTGGCACGGTTGGGAACCGTCCCCGACGGCTGCGAAA
>CADCOF010000078.1 GCA_902802975.1 uncultured Ruminococcus sp.
ATAGGTTTGGAATTACACAACTCCACACTAGAAAACCGGGAGGTTAATATGTATACTTATGAAGAAATATTGACGAGACTTGAACGGCGATATGAGACTCTTTGCGGGCGTGTTCCCGATGAAGCGTCGGATATCGGTATCAGACTTCGTGTGTTGTCGGGGGAGCTTTTTGCTCTGTATGCGCGTCTTGATTATTTGAGAAAGCAGATTCTTCCGTCGAGCGCAGACGGCGAGTATCTTGATTGTCATGCGCAAATGCGTGGTCTCGACAGAAAAGAAAGCGTAAAGGCGCGCGGAAATGTTACGTTTTATTTGGCGTCGGCGTCGGCGAACAGTGTTCGTATTCCCGCGGGGACGGTCGTTGCGACGGACGGTTCAAATGCTGCTCGTTACAGGACGCTTGCGGAGGTGTTGGTTCCTGCGGGTTCTCTTTCGGTAAGTGCGGCGGTCGAGGCGTTAAACGGCGGAGCGGACGGTAATGTCGGCGCAGGCAGAGTGTGCGTTCTTGTGACTCCGTGCGCGGGTATAGATCATGTAGAAAATGTTGGCGACATGTTCGGCGGCAGCGATGAAGAAAACGACGAGCAGCTGAGGACGCGTCTTCTGAATAATTACAAAAATATCTCGAACGGAACGAATAAAGCGTATTACATCGAGCAGGCAATGAGCGTTGACGGCGTGTGGAGCGTGGGAATACTTCCGCGGGCGAGAGGCGCGGGCACGGTCGATGTTTATATTGCCGGGCAGGACGGCACTGCGGATAATGCGTTGATCGCCACGGTGCAGGCTAAACTGGAGCGCGCGAGAGAAATAAATGTTGATGTACATGTCGGCGCGCTGATCATAATTCCGTGTGACGTTAATATTATAGTGAAAATACGCGGCGGCTATGATTTCGATGATGTATCGGCTGATATTACTTCGAGTGTGCGAAATTACTTTTATTCTCTTCAGGGCGGCGAAACGGTGTATTTGTCCGAAATAGGAAAATGTATTTCGGGTGTTCACGGTGTGGTTAATTACACGTTTGTCAAGTCGTTGTCGGACGATATGATAATTGCGCCAAACTGTGCTGCACGTCTCGGAAATATTAATATTACACAGAGAGATTGAGGTAGTGTATGGATACAATATATTATATGATATCTGCTATGGGGGCGGTTGGGTTATATGATCTCACACCGGGAAGCCACATATATAATGAAATGAGAACATATGCAGAATCGTTTGACGCGCTGTATGAGGCGATTGATGACATTCTGGACGAATGTTTTATACAGACAGCCGATGATATAGGACTTGAGATGTATGAGGAGCTTACAGGGCGAATACGCGATGATCTTACGCTTGAAAAGAGACGTGAAATGGCATTGGCGTTAGTAAACATAAAGCCTGATGATTTTACGCCGGACGGTGCGGAGCGTTTTTTTGATTCGCTTGGCTTGGAGTGCGAAATAACGGAGTATCCTCAGAATTTCGAAATGCTGATAATTCCGACGGCAGGCGAATATTCGAGAAGCGAACAGGAGCGTATCAGAGAGAGGTCAGAGGAGTTTATGCCGTGTCATATTACGTGTACGGTAGAATTTCGTGATGCCGACTGGGATACATACGACGGACTTGACAACACATTTGACGATTGGGACGCGCTTGATTTTACATGGAACGCGCTTGACAGATATGAGGGGGAGTAGAAAATGGCAGCAACTTACAGGACGGAGCATTACGGGCTTTGCAGATGGCAGGGCAGCGACAAGCCGACACGAACGGATTTTGTAAACGACAACATACAGATAGACTCAAAGCTGTGGGAGCATGCAAGCAATGCGGCGGTTCATTTGACGGCAACGCAGAAGGAGAGAGTCAGCGATCCGTTTTGCATACGAGTTGTGCAGGGAACGGGAACGGCGCAGCGAACGATTGTGCTTGATTTTGCGCCAACGTTTGTATTATACATGAAAGCTGACAACGCGCCGGTAAGGTACACGGGAACAACAACTGTTGTAAATGCAGCGGCGGCGGTTCAGAACACAGGTGGAACAAACGGCGCTGCACTGAGCGGCGACACGCTGGTCATAAGTCACGGTGTAACAGGCGGAGTTGATTACGATCTGAACAACGATCAGGAGCAGTATATTATTTTTGCCATGAGATAAACCGGAAAACAAAAAGCACGTACCCCCACTTTCTCAATGAGAGAATGTGGGGGTACGCGTTTTACAGCGATATAAAAAAAGTAACCGCCAGTCGTGAATCTTACACCACCGTCTAAAGCCGGTGGGATTGCGGCTGCCATTTTTTCAAAAAATGCACAAAAGTTGTGAAAAAAATGTTAAAAATATCAAGAAGACTATTGACAAATTAAGAATATTAGGTTAAAATATAAACGACGTGGATAGACACTAGGATTCATTGTGATGTTGTGAAATTACTGCGTATTTTTACTAGCGGAGTTTGACGATGTGATGAAGAATAATATTGTTTTTCCATTTTGGCGGACGGAGTTCTGTTTTTCGTTATCCTGAATGAAGTCCGACTATCATTGTTATGCCGAAGGCTTTCTTATTCGATGTTTAGGGTGAAAAGCTCGGCTGTAAAGGAGTGTGATCCACACAGTGAGTGAAGAAGTAACAGGCACGTCTCAGTCCGGAAAGACCAGGAAGATGACCCTTTCCGATAAGGCATTGGATATTGTTGCAGACATTGTGACGTATTTGCTGTCTGCCGCAATTCTGATCGGTGCTGTGGTATTCGCATTCAACGCTTCGCCTACAAAATCAATTTTCGGTTATCGTTACTACACCATATTGACAGCGTCCATGGCGCCGACATATGATATCGGAGATGTTATCATCGTCAAAATTGCAGGACCGGAAGATATTGACGTGGGTGACGTTATTACCTTTAATCCATCGAGAGACAGTGACGCATACCTGACCCACCGTGTTTATGAAAAATACGATGATTACGAGGGCACAGGCGTTACGTGTTTCAAGACAAAGGGTGATGCGAACAACGCAGAGGATAGTTTTCTTATCGAAAGTGACAGGGTCATCGGTACTGTTAAGTTCGGAATACCGAAGCTTGGTTATGTGATTCGTTTTGTTCAGCTAAAGTGGTATTTTATTGCCGCGTTTGTAGTGATGCTTATCGTATTCATTCACCTCCTGAAACAGTATGTAAACATGGATAACGAAGAAGACGACGAAGACAGTATCGGCAAAAAAGCCGAAAGCGCACAGTCGGGCGGCGCATAAATGCCCGAAGAATCCTTTGAGAGATGCCGTAAATTGGCAGCTCTCTATACCTGTTTTACAGGTAAATAAACAGAAAAGGAGAATTGAATTATGGCAAAAAGAAAAAAGAACCGTAAGGCCGTGCTTGTGACCTCTTGCGTGATGGCAGCTTTGATCGTTGCCAGCTCATCATTTGCGTGGTTCACGAGTAA
>CADCOF010000079.1 GCA_902802975.1 uncultured Ruminococcus sp.
CTCTCCGAACGCCGTCGGTGCCAAATGAGCCAAGCGGCGCAAAAGTCCGACATCTGCAAGATAAATTTTGAATGCTGACAGATCGTCGTAAGCAGACATTGGCAGTCCGGGCGCTGTGCTTCGATACACCTTATACACTAAACGCGCGTCAACAAGCCATTGTAAAGCGTCCTCATATTCTCTCGCCCGCGCACCCTCTTTGACGGCTTTGTAGATAAACTTTTTGTTCTCTCTCGCAAGCTGTGACGGAACAGATTTCCATATCATTGAAATTTTTGGAAATTCGCTGACATTCGGGTGCTTTGCAAAATCACGCTCATATGCTCCGATAATATCTGACAAAGTCTCCTGCATCGCGTTTACATCACGAGACTGCGTCCACATCAGAACCGGCTCGGGCATACCGCCGGTAACATAATACATTTTCAGCTTTTCGTACAACGGATTAAAAAATGCGTCCGGTATCGGTGTTATCTCAGTCACACTTTCAAGATATCCTGCTAAATTATCGTCACCGTTTGCATACAGAAATTCCGTAAAGGTCATCGGGTCTATCTGCATAAAATTGATCTTACCCACAGGGAACGAGGACGGCTTTGCAAGTGCGATACCCAAGAGCGAGCCTGCACAGGCGACATGATACTGCGGTGCGTTTTCACAGAAATATTTCAGCGAATTTATAACCTTGGGGCAGTCCTGTATCTCATCAAAGATAATGAGCGTATTTTCGGCATTAATTTTCTGACCGCTTGCAAACATAAGATTTTGCAAGATCCGGTCAACATCCTTTGTTGTTTCAAAAAACTGCTTGTATTCCTCGTTTTCATCAAAGTTGAAATAGGCAGTGTTTTCGTAGTAACGCTTTCCGAATTCTTTGAGAAGCCATGTCTTCCCCACCTGACGCACGCCTTTTAAGATTAGCGGTTTGCGATACGAAGAGTTTTTCCAATCACACAGTTTTTTCATTATGAATCGTTCCATTTACGCTCACCTCTGTCACATTTTTATTTGTATTTTAGTGTTTATAATCACACTTTTATTATACTATACCAAAATAATAAATGCAACTGTTTTATAAAAATTTGATAATTCTTCCTTCATTCGGGACAGATTAGTGAGTGAAGAATTATTGATTATGATATCATTATAACCGTTATTTAGGTGAGTGTAAATGATATTTCAAATTTCTTTCGGATAAAAATCTTCTCTGAATTTTTGCAAACAGTTTGCAGAATCAAAAAACAGTTGCTCTAATTTGGAATATAGTTTGCAGAAATCAGATTTTGTTGCTCTATTTTTAAAATTTGTTTGCAAAAGTCTTGAAAAGTTTGCAAAAATTAAGACGAAATGATCCGGATTATTGGCGTAACCGATCAGAAATATTTCACAAGCAAATGACAAAATTCCGGATATCCTTGGCGGGTATCCGGAGTTTGAATTTTATCGTTATCTATGCTTAATCAGATATAACTACTGTACTTTATCATTATCTTCATTACTTGTGGGGTAGTAGTACCACCGATTATATTTAGGAATAGTATCAATCGGAATATTCCGGATGGTATCATAATACCATCCGGAAAAGGTCTCTCCATCTGTAATAAAAAAATACCGGGTGTTTAATTTCAACAAATAGTCCTGAGCCTGAATAAATGCTGCCTCACCGTTCTTTGACAGAGATGCTTTACATTCGACCACTGCAATCAGCAAATTTTCTTCATCAAGCACACCGATATCGATCCTGCGCTTTACGCCCTTAACACCTAAGGTATTCAGACTTCGTTCAACTATTATTTTGCTTTGTGGAACCCCAAGACGTTTAATAAGAAACTTGATTGTTTTCTGACGAACAAATTCTTCAGGTGTCAGGTGTACATAGTTCTGCCGAATGGGATCGTATATTTTATCATTGTCAATTTGAACTTTATATCGTTCAAATATACCTTTTACATTCATAGTTGATCTCCCTAAACTAATTATCGAGCTGATTCACACACCACGCAAACGCCTTAGCCGTGCGGATATCCGGTTCTTTGAAATGGTTGCCCTCGTTCCACTCCAAGGTGCAGTCTATATTCCTTAGCAACTCATACTGCTCACGGATACGCTCCCCTACCATCGCCATGACCTTGTTTTTCGTCTTCTCTTCCTTATCGCCGAGACTGAGATAAACGCAGTCTGCTTTCGGAGAATGCGATCTCATATACTCGTCCCATTTTGGAAACCACACCGACGGCGATGCCGCTGCTGCCGCATAAAATCGCTCTGAATTGTACACACTCCAAAGCGCAAACAATCCCGCAAGCGAGTAACCGCCGATCACCACAAGGATATTTTCGGGAATATCAAATTGAGATATGATTTCGGGTATAAGCTTTGCTTCGACAAAGGCAAGCGTATCCGCCGCACCGCTGCCGAAATCCTGCTTGCCGAATACCGGTGGCGCTGTCCACGGGGATAATTCGCTGTTCCAATCGGTAATGCGGAACGCCACAAGGGTAAACGGTGCTGTCGTGCGGCGCTCTATCTCTGCGACTTCGTTGTCAAGCACTTCGAGGTCGTGTTCGTCTATGGGCTGGATAAAAAGGTATTTCGGAGAATCGGCGGTGTAGATTTGGCATTGTCTATGTTCTATTGTGAGGGTGTGTTTCTGCATTATATGACCTCCTGCGGAGAATATTTCTTATACAACCGGCAGATCCCACCGTATCGTTAAGCACAACATTACATTTACTCAATCCTGCGTAGTATTTCCAAACAGCGCTTTTGTTCATCAGCTATCAATGATTTATACAGTTCAGATAATTTAACCATTGTGTCCTGTATGGTCAAACAGCTACTCTCTGCTTTCAAAATGTTTACCATACTTTTCCACCATTGTGTCGTTACTTTAAAGTATAAATAGGTTATCATGGAACATTTCTGGTATAACAGGCAGTTCCATTTTGACTAAGTTTTGCATCCAATTTGATACTACATTACTTTTATTTCAAAACTGTCTCACAATTTTTCTATTATTTTTTTGCTTACTTTGCTGCCATATCCACTTATATCACCCAGAATAAAATCATCACCAAATTGAAAATCCAGATCAAATGAATCTCTAAGCTCATTAAACGGATTAAATCTTATCTCACGATTCAGTTTATGCGATACAACTCTAAGAATAAGTGACGACGATCTGCAATCCAACTTCGGCTTCTCGCAGCCCCCTTCTTCAAACACATCATAAAGCATATTATACAAATTAAATGTTTCAAACGCTGCAGCTTTTTTAAGAGTACGGTTTTTACGCTCGTATTGTGAAAGCTTACCTTTATCACTTAGATAAATAGTAAGAACTCCTTTGAATAATTCATCCGGCATCTTATGTTTATCAAGATCAAATGATTTATCACTCGATCTAAAATAATCGATGAAATCCATTGCATGACCGACATACTTTCCTAAGATCAAATCCATTTTGCTAACATTTTCGTTTCGTTCAACTTTTCCAACTAACTCATCATACATTGTTTGTAAAGTATTATATGTATATTTGTTCATAGCTACTATCACATCCATTATATTTACAATTATTGATCGTTTTCATGCAACTTGAATTGTTCTCATTTTATCACCCGGCACTGATTACGCTCAAGCCTTGATTGATAGTGATATACTTCCTGTCAGCTTCTCCTTTTTTAACCAATCGTACACTTTTGGCGATAAGTCGGACAAGGTTGCCTGATTACCGTTTGCGAGCTTAAGAAAAGATAGTATTTCATCGTCCAAATTCAAGCTTTGCAGCAATCCTTCTGCATTTTTCCGAGCTTCAAAATACTTTTCTACCTTCTCAGGTGTTAATCCGCTCCACTTATCGCACGATCTAAGCTGAGTCAATAACAGATTTACTTCCTGCTTATTGACAGCGACTGTACGGTAAATTATAAGCTCGTCTCTGATATCGCTGTAATGCTTCGAGATGAACTGCTGCCAGGCTGCGTCAAGCTGATCCGATATTTCTTTAACGCTTTTCCTGAATTCAAACGGTGAATACGCTGTGCGCTTTTCAAAGGCTTCACGAGTATACTTGCACGATCTGTCTATATTCTTTTTTTGTTCCTGATTCGGAGCAAAACCAAATTTATGTTTGACAAGGGCACAAGTACTTAAGATACTGGAGAGAACGGAAACACCGTCAAAAAAAGCATTGTTGTTTCTTACGATGATATCGGAGGCTTTCTCTTTGTTTTTAAGCTCTGCCACTGTGTCGATTTTTCCGA
>CADCOF010000080.1 GCA_902802975.1 uncultured Ruminococcus sp.
CTGCTCGGCCTTCCGCTCTCTCTTCTGCGCGGATTAATCTAAGAGTCTTTTGTTCATCATATTCGGTAATACACATAAGTTTCACCTCCGCTTTATTTGCAAGTAAAAACGGCTTCAATGTTGAATTATCCGGCATTAAAGATATAGCATAGTCAACTGCCTCACCAAGATCACTAAGCTCTTTTGCCTTAGTTCGCACTTTATCGATAAAAAAAGCATATTCTTTCAGAAGCTTGCAGCTTTCCATAAGTTCAATATTATGATCATAATTAATATTGATCATAGTTACGCTGACATCAATATCGGCAGCTGCGCCTACCTCAAATGCGTCGCTCAGTTTTAGTATGGTACGATCCCCCATTGCCTTCTCTCCGTTATAGAAACATACACATCTGGGAGTAGGCACTTTCTGAATTTTCGTACTATACTCATTGTAACTGTCAGTTGTCTGAATATACTTGCTGTACAAAAGTCCGGCATAGATCAGAAATCTCATCGGCATATTTGGATTAAATGTAGACTGCTGCTCATATAGATTCATTTTGTAATCTACAAGAAACGAAACATCGTTCTTCATACCCATATATACTACATCTTCAATCGTAGTATAACTCAAAACAGATGTATCGGTATAGGAAGTTCCGTTTATGGCATTGTAAAGACTCAGCGTCCATTCCTTATGCTCCGGATTTCCAAACACAAATTTAAACAGTCTGTCTCTGTACTCTCTGTTTGTTCTGCTGATAGTAATTTTTGACATCTTTATCACTTCTCTTTTATAATATCATATCACAAACTACACAAAATATCAAGCAAAATCTTTTTTGGCAAAACAATTGACACACCAACATCAGGAACATTACTGACATTGGTGTGTCATTATTTTTATACTCTGATTTTACAGCTGAACATTAAACAGATTACGCATATGATTAATAAGATCGTCTGTCGTTGCATTGATAAGTGACGCTTCATTTATACCGCTGAGTTGTTTCAGCTGGTCTGTAGCTTTTGAACCATCCGACAAATTGTATCCAATCGAATATATCGGCACATCGAGACCGTCTACAATAGGCGTTATTCTATCCAAACTGTAGCCCTGGTTTTGCTCTCCATCGGAAAGTACGAACATCATCAGTCGTGCGTTCGGAATCTCCTTCTTTTTCTCAACAAGCATCTTAAGTCCGACAAGCACAGCGTCATATGTAGCCGTATCGCCTCCTACATCGAGCGACTTTACCGCTCCCGAAAAATACGCGCGCTGCTCGGCGTCAAACGCTGCGATAGGAAGATTTAAATAAACAGAATGGGAATAAGATATAAGTCCGACATAATTATCAGAACTGATATATGACGATGTGGACAGCAGCGACTCCTTAAGTGAATTGATCGGTGCGCCGCTCATACTGCCCGATACGTCCGCAACAAATATAGCTATGATCGGATTTCCGCCGCTCTTATTCTTTTTCCATATCTTCTGTGCAGCTAAATACTCCGAGCCGCTCATACCGTTATCCTGACCTACGTAATCATCATGAAGATTAAAACCCTTCTTGGTTGCAAGTGCCTGCGACTCACTGTTCTGACAATACTCTGTGAACAGCTTTGCAGCCTCCTGCTTGTCCTTCGATACATAATCAAATGTGTATACAGGGTGATCATGGCGAATACCAGCCGGAGTATAAACATAGTTTTTCAGTTCCGGGGAGTTTTTGTACGCCTGCTCCTCCATTACCATTGCCTTGATTATGCCTTTTGTCGCCTGATCTCTCAAAACAGCCGTTGTATATGCTACAGGCGGGGATAATTTCTGATAATCAAGAAGTTTCTGCTGTGCCGCGTCCGAAAGAGGATCTTTGTTGTCGAACGAATACAGCATAGCCGTAAGTATGTTTAATCCGGTCGATGACGTGTATGGATTTGTATACGAGAATGTCAGATCGCCCGCAATGGACGCTTCGAGAACGTTGCTTAACGTAACTTCACCGTATTTTCCGATAAACTCATCATACGTTTTCTTCTCCATAAGCACGCCTGCCGTGTTGCCTGCTATTCTGTCGGCAAGCTTCACTACGCCAACTCCCTTTGCGGAGAGCATCTCGCCCCACGCATTTGACGACGGCGCGTATACATCAGGCTTGTAATCGCCCTCGGTCATATATGTAATTACTTCGCCGGACGCCATACTTCTGATCGAAACGCTGACAGATTTTCCGTCAACGGTAAATCCGCCGCTGTTGAACTTCTTTGCAACTTCTATCATCCAGTCGTCGGGCGCAGTGGAACTCATCTCGGTAGCTGCCGCAACCTCGAGATTGATCTGTCCGCTGCCTGTAAGATTTATCGGAAATGTGCTTATGTCCGCAAGTGATGCCGATGCCGACGGCGTGTCATAAATATCAAGCACCTTATTAACTTCATTCACAGTTATTTTTTTGTTGAATGCTTCAAGCTCGGTTGCTGCTTCATCGTATGTGTAATCTTTAGTGCCGCTGCCGCAGCCAGATGAAACAAAAACAATTGCCGCGCATAAAAGCAATGATATTGTTTTTCTAATAGTTTTCATTTTTATCACCCAAATAAGCCTTCGTGACTTTCAGCCACGCATCTAACTCACTTCTGTCCTTTACGCCGTTTTTGTTGAAATTATTGATATAGCTTACGGAATATTTCAGCAGTGTGCCTACGCTGTTCAGTTCGTCCTCGTTGTCGCTGAGCGCGGTACTGATTATATCCGCGTCCAGATCCTCAATGCCCCCGCTGCCGTCCTCCACAAGAATACAGCAGTTGATAATATTGCGCATGTTCCTGCACATTCTGCGCTCACTCTCGTTTATGACCTCAATAGTGTCGCGCAGATATACCGCATCGTTTGCGTCAAGCAGGCTTTTGTGTTTCTTCTGATATCCGTCCATTTTCTCCAACTGATCCAGACACTTATTTGTTAGCTCGGTAAGTTTTGGGTTATTTTCGGCAAGCTGAATCAATCTTGCAGACGTCTTTTCGGGGTTCAAGCTGTCGTGGGCATATTCCTCGAGGCTTTTCTGTTCCTCGTTCTGCCTTGATTCGATCAAGCGAACATCGTTGTTATGCTTCAGCTTGTCCTTCACTGCCGGAACAGTCGAACCGGCTCCCGCGGCAACGCCAACGCCCACAGCCGCCCATGAGCCGACCTTCAAGGCTGCTATGCCGCGCACGCCCAGGGCAATGATCAGTGACGCGGGCTGCGATGCCGCAACTGCAACTCCGACTATTCCGGCAACAGCTGCCACTCCCCCACCGATAGCGGCCGCCTTATTTATTTTCATTTTATTGATCACCGCCTTAATTTGTCAAACGAGGCAGACCGCTCAGCGTCTCCGCTGCACCGCTTCTGCTCTCGGCATTTTTCTTTTCCGACATAATATACTCCAGAACTGCCGCAGTGAGGTCTTTGTTAACAGCGGCCATCGTTTCGGGATCGGCAGCAGCTGCCGGAAGAGCCGCCGCATTATTTCGTCTTAACTTTGATGTAAAACTCTCCAAAAGTCCGGTTGCCTTAGCCGCCTTTACCGTGTTTTCGACTGCGGCATTCAGCGAAAGCTTTTGTTTCCAAAGCGGGATAGTATTCACAATACTGCTTTGAAGTTTCAGCAAAAGAGCCTCATCGCTTTCGCGTATCATTTTTATCTGCGCTGTAGACTGCAAACAAACGCTGCAGCTTATTCGCAGATCATTCAACCGGTCTTCAAAACGATCAATATATTCCATGTTACCGCCGCTGAATCGGTTTAATGCAAGCTCCCCCGCAGCAATGCAGATATTCAGGCAATTATAAACGTCCATATTTTCGCTGTACAGCTCATTAAGAAGAATTATATCTTTATTCAGCGATAATTTATGACGTTCAAGCTCCCTCTCGATATACGAGATCATATCTTTTTCTTTTTGTAGGGAAACAGCGGGCGGCGTTCGCTTGAGATTCATTTTTGTAAGAAAGCCATCGAGATAACCGCCGTGGTCGCTGCCGCCTTCGAGTGAATCAACAGCAAGCACAAGCTGCACAAGTGTATCGCCTATCTGACCAGCCGGGTCATGGATAACGCTGTCTAACGTTTTCGAGGCAATATCGGCGGCGCGGCGCGATGAATTGCTGCCAAAAGACGCAATATATTCAAAACTTGTCAAATCAATGCGGTCTGACAATTCCTCTGCTTTTTGTCGGCTGACGTCATCCAACTCATAATAAGCAGATTCGGTTCTATCTATTTGTCCGGTGCGGATACTCACCCATATCGCCTCACTTTCACTAAAAAACTCTGCTTTATTTTAGTAAATTATAACACAATATATATATTCGTGTCAAGGAAATAAAGAGTTTTGCGCAAAAAGCAGCATTCTATTCTGCAGCTTTCCACTTTACGCCCTGCGGTGTATCCTCCAGGATAATATTCATAGCTTTAAGTTCGTCTCTTATTCTGTCGGCTTCCGCCCAGTTTTTGGATTTTCTCGCCTGCGTTCTCGCTGCAATCATCTCTTCTATCTTCGCTGCATCAATTTCGTCTTTCTTGTCTGTTCCCGTTTCAAGCTGTTCATTGTACACCAAGCCCAGAACGCCTGTCAGCTCCTCAAATATTTTCTCGGATTCTTCAAGCAGCTTATATGACGGCTGTGATGACAACGCCGTATTGATCTCACGAACCAGTTCAAATATTACAGATATCGCATTAGCGGTGTTCAGGTCGTCGTCCATTTCCTCTATGAACCTTGCGCGGCATTTGCCGTATTTTTCGAGCGTCGCCTCTTCACCGCTTTTCAGTGTTTCGTCCGACTTATCGGCGGCATTCATCATAAAACGAATGTTATCACGGCATGTGTATAATCTTTTCAGCGATGCAATACTCTGTTCAATGGATTCATAGCTGTAGTTTATCGGGTTGCGGTACTGGAACGACAGCATCAAAAATCTGATCGCCTCATAGCCGTATTTTTGTGCCACGTCACGCGTAGTAAAGAAATTGCCCTTCGACTTCGACATTTTCTCATGGTCTACATTGATAAATCCGTTGTGCATCCAGTAATGGGCGAAAGGCACACCGTTGCAGCTTTCACTCTGAGCTATTTCGTTTTCGTGGTGCGGGAATATTAAATCCTGACCGCCGCAGTGTATATCTATCGTCTCGCCGAGGTATCTGCGAACCATAGCGGAGCATTCAATGTGCCAGCCGGGACGCCCCTTCGACCACGGTGATTCCCAATACGGCTCGCCGGGCTTTGCCGCTTTCCATACTGCAAAATCCATCGGGTCTTCTTTTACCTCGCCGACAGAAATTCTCGCGCCCGCCTGAAGATCTTCAAGCGGCTGATGACTGAGTTTTCCGTATTCGCTGAAAGATTTTGTGCGGAAATACACATCGCCGTTCTCTGCTTTATATGCGCAGCCCTTGTCAACAAGCGCAGACACAATGCCGATTATCTCGTCAATGTTTTCCGTTGCCCTCGGGTGAATGCTCGCGTCTCTCACATTCAGACCGGCAGCGTCGATCTTGTACTCCTTGATATATTTCTCTGAAACAGTCTTATAGTCGGTGCCTTCCAAAACGGCTTGTTTTATGATCTTATCATCTATATCGGTAAAATTCTGAACAAACGTCACCTTATAGCCGCGATATTCGAGATATCTGCGCAGAACATCAAAAACGCAGATCGGGCGGGAATTTCCGATATGGATATAATTGTAAACTGTGGGGCCGCAGGCGTATATTTTGAACTCACCTTCTGTAATCGGAATAAGGTCTTCCTTGCGGCGGGTAAGTGTATTGTATACTTTCATCTGAAATGTCATTCCTTCTGTATATCATATTGAGTTGGTAGATAAGATGTAAACTACCAACTCTGCTTTGAGTAATGATTTGTGTGGTTTACTTCAATTCAACTGTATTGGTACTCAGAATATTATTGATTATCTGATCAATATTTTTATCGGCAGACAGCCCTACGCTGTAGCGCAAAACAGAAAGCGCGTCGGACGCGTCTATCGATTTATCGTTATTGATATCGGCAAGCAGGAATTGTATTGCCGAAAGGTCATACAGATCAACCGAACTTCTGAGAATAAACAGCGCGTCGGAGGCGGTAATAACTCCGTCATCGTCTATATCGCCGATTTTTCCTGCAAAGTCGTTGTCAACAATTATCTTTCCCTTTGAAAAATATTTAACATCATTAGTGTTATGATCAAATGCGTCTACAACCTGCATCTTCATAAATGCCTTTGAGCTGTCGATATCTTTCAGCACTTCGAATTTAAACGAAGCGATAACGTCATCTGAACCAAGTTTTACGCCGTCGGACGATAGGAGCGTACTCCAATCGAGCGAATTACTTGTTTCGGACTGAGATGCACGACCGAAATTTGTTGTGATCTCGTCAAGTTTTAATGCGGAATGATCGTAATCGAGAGAAAGATGAACTCCGCTGAGATCGGAAAGCGGTATCTTCTGTGTGATAACAACAGTGGTGCCTGCCAAATATTCATCACAGGATTTCAGCGTAAGCGAACCGGTATCTGCAGCTTGGGCGGCAATTACACCCGAGGCAGCCAGCGCAGAACACAATCCCACGGTACATATTTTTTTCATGATACATGTCCTCCTCTGAGAAAGCCGCAGTGACATTCTCGGAATTTTACATTTTTGCTCGCAAAGCGGAGCGATAATTATCCATTATTACTTTAACATTTTTTTCGGCTTATGTCAATAGCATACAAAACTAATATCAAACAAAGCGTTAGAATTGTTTTCTCCGGGAATATTCCCACAGCGGTACACATATATATTGTATGCACAATTAACATGGAGGTATACTAATGACAGACCCACTCGGCGAGCGCGCAATTGAAACGGCTCGGTATATTATACAGACAGGCTGCACGGTGCGAGCGGCAGCGGAGTATTTCGGCATATCAAAATCGACCGTACACAAGGACGTTACATACAGACTTCGGTATATTGATGTTGAGCTTTATAACGAAGCCGAAAAGGTGATACAATACAACAAGTCGCAGCGGCATATTCGAGGCGGCGAGGCAACTAAACGGAAATATGCCGCACAGAAAATATCCGGCTAGACAAAACAAG
>CADCOF010000081.1 GCA_902802975.1 uncultured Ruminococcus sp.
ACGGCTCCCAGCCGTCGGGGACGGTTCCCAACCGCCGTAAGGCGGTGGAGGGGTTCATGCTCAGAACTTTTGGCACAGTCTGAATTATTGATAACATTAGAAATGTACACTACCGGTCTCAACAACAAAAAGCTGCCCCACATTTTTTGGAACAGCTTTTTTGTACTGTAAAATTAATTGCTTGTGGGAATATACGGTCTGATAGCATTAGCAAGCGCAACTGTCGGCATTGTCTGAAGCCAAATCTTACCGGGACCTGTAACCCTTGTGTTAAACAGACCTTCTCCGCCTGCAATAATGTTGCCTACACCCTTGATTGTCTCAACGTCCATTGTTACGGTCTCTTCCATTGCCGCCAGATAACCCGTATCAATAAGCATAGATTCACCCGAGCCAAGTTCGTAAGTATAAACACATCCGTCAATCTCAAGGAAAACAGTGCCATTGCCGGTGAAACGTTGCATAATAAGACCCTCACCGCCAAAAATACCGCCTACTTTCTTGGTACCGGTAAATGCAACTTCCATTTCAACGCCGAGCGTAGACGCAAAATAAGCAGACTTCTGTGCTATGAGACGTGTCTTTCCGATATCAAACGAAATAATATCTCCGGGAAATGAAGACGCAAAAGCGATCTCACCGGGACCATTTGTTGCAGTGTATGTATTTCGGAAAATCGACTCACCTGTAAAAATACTCTTTGCCATTTTGCCCAAAACGCTGCCCTTTCCACTGCCAACGCCTGTCTGCATTGAGATAGTAGGAGTCATCCATGACATCGCGCCTCTTTGACACTGAATGCTTTCGCCCGGATCAAGCTTGCAAATAAGCACCGGAAGCGGACGATTGTGAACTTCATAAATCATAACGTACCTCCATTATATTTTTTGTTTTTATCAAAATCTAAGAACTATAGCCTCGCTAATATTATACCACAATATTTCTAAAAAGTAAAGATTCCAGATGAATTTTTTATGTTTTTTTCCAAACTCTATGAAACGTTATCTTATTGTTATATGCTTCGAGTGTCAGCGTACTGCCCGTTAACTTATAATCAAACTGATATTTCGAGGAATCATCAAATATCATGAACTGTCCGTTTTCAACTATTGCCAATCCCGATATTACATCTGAAATATCTTTTGATGTTAATGTTAGATTCGCTGTATCTCCGTCAAATTTCAATTCAGCAAACACACACCCATCATCAGATTTCCATGAGGACATATATATTTCGTCTTGGTCGCTTAGTATCAATCTTTCCTCAGTTATCTCGGGAAGAAATTCATACTTTGTATCGCAGCCTGAAAGAAGAGTAACCGTAACTGCCGCCGTAGTGATTTTAAACATGACAGATTTTTTCATAAAAAACATATGCTCCTATATCAAAATTGAGATCATATAATTTATATACAGTCACTCAAAAAATATGAACAGCCATTATGAATTTTTTAACTTCACAATGGCTGCTGTTATTTCTATCCAAAAATCATATCAATTAAAGGCTGTGCATTATCCAGAACAATTACATTTCCGTGATTTCTAAGCGGCTGCGCTCCCTGATGTCCTCTTGCGATCAAAACACAATCCGCACCAATTTTGTCAGCCGTTTCATAATCGTGATACATATCGCCTATGAAAAGAGTTTTTTGCGTTTCAACACCATATTTCTTGGCAACTGCGACAGCCCGCTCGCTCTTATCCCCGCAGCTGTGATCATCTGCGCCGGACATAAAGTCAAAATAGCCGTCAAGCCCAAATGACTTAAGCCCTGAGATCAAATGACTTGTTTCAAATCCGGAAATAACACCTTGCCTGATACCATTATCATGACACATTTTGATTAATTCTTTTACATCGGAAAACGCTGTGGCTTTATGCACCAGTTTATCGTAGTTTTCCATAAACCTGACTGCCATGTCATTAAAGTCAATGCCGTCCATATCATAAACTTTGCGATAGAATATCTCTATAGGCATAACGCATTCCTGCCTATAAAGCTCCAGCGATATCTCCTGACGTCCGTAAGACGACATTACTATATTTTCCGCCTCTACAGAAATCGGCGCGTCATCTATAATGGTACCGTTATAATCCCAAATGATGGTATTATACTTCACTGTTTTCCTCTCCCTCGCCGCTTTCTTCTTCAATTGGTAAGAGCTTCTTTTTAATAGCCATACCGTTATAGTTAATCTTAAACTTAACTTTTCCTATCATTTTCTTTTCACACTTATCACAGAAAAGCACCGCCACAAAACCTTTGCTTTTTGCCGTCCAGCCCTCTAATATGCGAAGCTTGCTGCCGCATGTTCCGCAAACCATATCGAACTCGCTTTTGTTTACCAACGGGTTTGTTATATCCGTGATATAGTACGATTTAAATGTTAAACGATAATGAAGATGCTGAGACGTTTCAACATATTTGGGAAATCTGTCGGGATAATACAGATTTTTAAAAATACTCATTGAAAGCATACTGTCCTGCAAAGCGCGATGAGCCACATAGTCAGCCGGATCAATACCGATAAGTTCCGCTGCAGGCGCAAGCCCCAACTGTTTTCCGGCGTTATACACTCCCAGCATATCGGCACAATAGACCTGAAGATCACAGTAACTGCTGATAAAATCTATTCGGTCTGTTTTTTCATAATATTTTGTATTTTCCATCAAAGCGAGAATATCGCACGTCCCCCACGTCATAAGTATATCGTTTCCAAGATATTTCTTAAATTTACTGAGTGCTCTTGTATATGCTGTTCCCGCTTTTTCAAGCTCTTCATTGCTGATATTTGTGAGCTGCCTGACCTTTCCGGTGAGCTTTTTTGAAACCTGCGGAGCAACCAGCATCGAAAAAGTATCTATAACCTCGAACTTCTCGTTAAAGCGAACTGCACCGAACTCAATGATCTCGCTAATGAAGGCTTTATATTTTTTGCTGTATGAACTGTTCCACTCTAGATCCAATATTACAAAATTCATAATACCCCCCATGAGAGACAATGTGCAATGTGCAGTGTGCAATTGCAGTTATATATTCATTATTGTTTGTTGTCGTTTTGTCTGCGTTCTCAGTTTAATAAACGAATTATACGGTCAGTTTATTCCAATAGCAATGGAAACTGAATTATTACTAAAACAATTATAAAATGCGGCTAAGACTATCGTTAAGAATAAAGTCCAACGGAACTGCAAAATGACCACCACTAAAGGAACCGCGCCGGGCGCGGCGGGGCACGCGCGCGAAAAAGCTACGATACCGAGAACCG
>CADCOF010000082.1 GCA_902802975.1 uncultured Ruminococcus sp.
AACAACCATGATGTCATATGTGGTTTTAGTTCCCAGTTTAACGCTTGCAGTAGTGAAGTCTGTATCCTTTAATATTTTGTTCCAATTTGAAACAGATGATTTCTTGTAGAAGTAACTGTATCTATACGGAGCTTCACCGCCTTCAGCTGCTCCCGTGATATACAGCTTTTCTTCAACAAATATTTTTTCCGGTACAGTTGATATGTTTGTAAGCGGCTTCAGGTCTACAGTAATATTTTTTTCCACTGTTTTGAAATGCCCATGTTGGTCAGACACTTCAACACTAATACGGTATTCTCCCGGCTCATTAATTGTAAAAGTACATTTAGAGTTTTCCGATTTTGGAATTGATTCAACCGGATTATAATCCCAATCACTTATGAGAAAATTCCAATTATCGGTTTTATGTGATAATGTATACTTATAATTATACGAACCCACGCCGCCCGTCGTATTGTTTGTTATCTCGACTGTATCTCCGGCAGTGATCTTCTCGGGAACAGTAACCTCGTTTTCAAGTGCCGGAATATTTACTTGGATAGTGTAATTTTTATCTGCTTTTCTATTTTTGCTGTCAAATATTGTCACTTTGAATCTATAATTGAATGAAGAACAGTTATCATAAGGAATATCAGTCTCATTTGGCTTGAATATAATGTAAGTTTTATCCGTTTCGTTTTCGATTGTTTTCCAAGAGGAATAATCAGCTTTATAACTGTAGGTGTACTTGTATGGTCCCTCACCGCCTGCACCTTGACATGTGATCTCGATACTATCGTTGAAGTCTATTCCTTTTTCTTCGACATTATCGTTAGGTTTTTCTTTATTTTTAATGGAAATCTGATTTACAAGTGTTGGAACAGTTATTTCTACCGGAATTATTGTGGTATCGCTCTTTCCTTTTGAGTCATCAGCCACTACCTTGATATCATACTTCTGTATTGTTTCTTTCTTGAATATTGCGGAATTGCCGTCTTTTTCCGGAGAAATTGGAGTCCACTCTGTGTCTGATTGGCTTTTATAGTAATATTTGTATGTATATGGAGCTATACCGCCGGTGGCAGAACCGGTTATGGTGATTGAGTTACCTCTTGATACGCTTTTTTTGCTTACTTTTGACGTATTGGACAATGTTCTGTAATCATAATAAAGATTTACACTGTTTAACTTGTCATTCGGGGTTCCTATATCAATCGCGCCCCACTGATTTGAAGAGCCAATATAGTAAATATCCGAAAGTTTGCCGCAGCCCTCAAAAACGTTTTTGCCGATTTTTTCAACCGATGTCGGAAGTATTATTTCACTAATTCCCATACCGGCCAACGCACCGTCACCGATAGAAGTTATACTGTCGGGAATAGTAATTTCGTTCAGATTTTTGCAGCCGTTGAAAGCAAAGTTTCCGATATCAGTGATCGAATTCGGAATATTAACACTCGTCAGTCTTTTGCAGTTGTTAAATGCAAAATCACTGATCTTTGTCAAAGAATCGGGTATTTCGATCTTTTCAATGCCGGTGCTGTCAAACGCGCTGATTCCGATCTCGGTAATAGATTTCGGAATAGTCGCTTCTTTAAGATTGGGACAATTGGCAAAAACATAATTGCCGATTTTTGTCATGGTATTTGGTATTTCTACTTTATTGAGATTAGTGCAGGCAAAAGCATAGTCGCCAAGCTCTTTTAATGTTTTGGGTAAGTTTGCATTGCTAAGATAGGTGCAGTCATAAAAAGCTTCTTTGCCTATCTTTGTTACCGAAGAAGGAATAGCTATTTTTTTGAGCAACGGGCAGTCTGAGAAAGCACTGTCTCCGATTTCGGTGACTGTTGTCGGAAGAGTTACTTCCTGAAGATTGCTGCATCCAAGAAATGTTCTTTCCGATATTTTTGTTACGGAACCGGGAATATTAACAGATATCAGGTTTGCACAGTTACTGAAAGCAGCTGCGTCTATCTCCGCAATTGCCGTACCGGAAAAATTCACGCTTTTGACATTTATGCAGTTAGCATATGCGGCAAATCCGATCTTTTTCACAGCCTTTGGTATGGTTACGCTTTTTAAAGATTTGCAGCCGTAAAAAGTATTATCTTCGATTGCGCTTATGGAAGGCGGTAAAGCAACGGTTGATATATCCGAACAATTATAAAATGCCGCCGAGCCTATCGATGTTATTTTTGTTGAAAGCGTAACGCTCTTGAGACCTGTGCAGCCATAAAATGTTGCGGTGTTAATCTTTTTCACGGAATCCGGTATAACAATACTTTTAAGACTTGAACAATTCCGGAAAGTGTTATCTCCGATAAAAGTTACCGACTCCGGAATATTAATGCTTTCCATTTTTGAACAGTTTCTGAAAGCTGCATAGTAAATTGATTTGACCGAATCAGGAATACTAACACTCGTAATGCCTGAGCAACCCGAGAAAGACTCCCTGCTGATTTCTTTGAGTGATGTGGGAATATGCAGATTCGAAATATTTGAGCACTTGGTAAAAGCCCGCGCACCTATATAAGATACCGAGTCGGGAAGCTGTGCGCTTTCAAGACTTTTGCAGTTATAGAAAGCGTTATCTCCGATATTTGTCAGCGCGTTGGGGAAATTGATATTTTTCAGATTTGTGCAGTTATAAAAAATATTATCCTCAAGCGACGTCAAAGAATTGGGCAAGCTCACTTTTCGCAGACTTGTGCAGCCATAAAAAGCATTTTTACCGATTTCATTTACGGATGCAGGTATTGTTACTTCTGAAAGTGCCGTGCAGCCATAGAAAGTATAACTGCCAATCTCTTTGAGAGAAGAAGGGAAATTTATGGTTTGCAGATTTGTGCAGCCCGAAAAAGCATCATCGTATATCGCCTTCAACGATGCCTGAATCGACACAACATTAATCTTGGAGTTATCTTTGAAAGCACAATCGCCGATTGCAATAACAGATACTCCGTTAATATCTTTGGGAATAGTTACCCATGTGCTGTTTCCGGTATAACCTGTTATTGTAATACCGCCGGCGTTAATATACTCAAAATCGCCAAATTTTAACACATCATCTCCTTTGGAACTGCTGGAATGTATGTTGATAGCCGCTTTAGGTTCCACAGCTGCGCTTGCAGGCAAAGGAACTGCAATCATTCCTGCAGCAATAGCAGCAGACAAAATGGCACTCGCAATTCGTTTTAACATAAAAAATGAACCTCCTTGGGGTGGTGGCTATTGTTAATTATGAAGCTCAAAGCTAAAAGTTAAAAGTTAAAAGTTGAAAGTTGAAAGTGGAAAGTGGAAAGTGGAACTGTCATTTCGATGCTTACAACATCAACTAAGGAACAATAGCCTACTAATAGTACAATTTTACCATATTATATCACTTTTTTCTATTAGTATTTTACACAATTTTTCGTTCATCTTTTATGAATTATTGATAATTGATAAAGGAAAAGCTATAACAAATTTTTAAGCTTGGAGTTTTGCTGCAGTGAAAATTGCGGAAATCCGCTGTTGTCGCTATTGAAGTTTTACTAAAAATGTGATACAATACAGTAAGTGATTAGTCGGAGGTGGTGTTTTGAGTTTTGAATCGGTATTGGGAAAAGGGCAAACTGCCCAACATCTTGCGTCCTTAACTCAAAGTAACAGGCTGCCTCATGCGGCTGCGTTTCAGTCTGAAAATATCACGCTGGCGCGTTCGGCTGCAAAGGAATTGGCAGCGGCATACCTATGTACAAGTGAGAATATGCGCCCGTGCGGCGAGTGCAGATCGTGTCGGAAAATACATGATGATATTCACCCCGATGTGATTACACTGAAAGCCGTCGGTAAGCAGAGTATAGGCGTGGGCGAGATACGCGAAATGATATCCGATTGCTATATCATGCCAAATGAATCTCATGGCAAAGTATATCTCATATTTGACAAAATGACGCCTGAGGCACAGAACGCTCTTCTGAAGATACTTGAGGAACCGCCGTCAGGCGTAATGTTCGTGATTACAACCGAACAGACGTCGCTGCTTTTGAAAACTGTTTTATCACGAACGATGATGTTCAAATTATCGCCGACAAAGCAGATAGATGACGGCAATGAGGCTTTTCAGGCAGCAGTTGAAATAGCAAGGGCGATTCCGCAGAATATAGAATTGCCGCTTTTGGGTGCAACAAGTTCGCTAATGAACAGCCGGGAATTTGCAAAACAGGTTCTCGATTACTTGGCGGAGTTTTTTACGCTTGCATTGGAACAAAAGTATTTAGGCGAAGATGGGTATGAAGATTATATTATTGGTATAGCAAGACCGCTTAGAAAAAGCAATATTGTTAAACTGTATAATGTTGCGAATCAGGCACTTGAGATGTTGTCGCACAATTGTAACTTAACAGTGCTTTCGACATGGGTTTGCGCAAATATACGAGAGAGTAAGCATTGAATGTAATTGCGAGCATATACCCGCAAGGAGGAGAATAGATGGCTGAGATTATTGGCGTGAGATTTAAAGATGTGGGGAAGGTGTACTACTTTGACCCATCGGGACACAAACTAAAACTTGATGATAAGGTAATTGTCGAAACTGCGCGGGGCGTTGAGTGTGGAATTGTGGCGATTGAAAATAAAATAATAGATGACAAGAGCATAACACACCCGTTGAAAAAGATAATACGTCCTGCCACAGCGGCCGACATAAAACGCAGTGAAGACAACAAGGCTAAGGAAGAGCGAGCGTTCAAAATTTGTGTGAAAAAGATTGACGAGCAAAAGCTCGATATGAAGTTGGTCGATGTAGAATATACATTTGACAATAAAAAGATACTGTTTTATTTTACCGCGGACGGCAGGGTGGATTTCAGAGGGCTTGTTAAAGAGTTGGCTATGATTTTTCACACAAGAATCGAACTTCGTCAGATAGGCGTTCGGGATGAAGCGAAAATGCTTGGCGGAATAGGCATATGCGGCAGACCGTTTTGCTGCAATTCATATATGGGTGAATTTCACCCCGTATCGATCAAAATGGCAAAGGAACAGGGATTGTCGCTCAATCCGGTAAAGATATCGGGAACGTGCGGAAGGCTGATGTGCTGCCTGAAATATGAACAGGCAGCGTACACCGATCTTCTTAAAACTGTACCGAAAGAGGGCGCAACAGTAATGACTCCCAACGGGGAAGGAATTGTTGTTGAGGCAAACCTGATCAGCAAAATGCTGAAAGTTCGTCTCAAAAAAGCCCCCGATGCTGCCCCAACCACGTTTAAGGCGTCCGATGTAAAACTCATCAAGGACGCTCAGATCAAAATAAACAAAAAGGAACTGGAAGAACTAAAAAAGTTAGAATAATAGCGGCATGGCCACCGCTGCTTGTGCAGAATGACAAAAATGGGAGTGAAAATTTATACAAAAAAACAGATGAAATTTTTGCGGAAATGAGTTATAATAGAGAATGAATTATTGTCTATTATTCCGCTGCAGCTGAAATGCGGCGGCCTTTAAGGAGGATAAGTATGAAGAAAAAGTTTATCAGTGCGGCTTTGGCTGCTGCCATGGTGCTTTCAAGTTCCGTGGTTTTCGGTGCGCTGCCCGCTTCCGCAGAAAATGTCGACTACGGATTACCCGCAAACAGTGAGGACGGTGCGATACTTCACTGCTTTGACTGGTCGTTCAACGCAATCAAAGAAAATCTCCCCGGTATTGCAGCCGCAGGCTATACAACTATTCAGACGTCGCCTGTTCAGCAGCCGAAGGATTACGGCGATTGGCTCAACAATAACGGTCAGTGGTGGAAACTCTATCAGCCGCTTTCATTTAAAATTGCCGAAAGCGACAGCTGGCTCGGCACAAAGGACGAGCTTGCAGCTCTCTGCGAGGAAGCCGAAAAATATGGCATTAAAGTCATCGTTGACATCGTGTCAAACCATATGGCAAATCAGAGTGCAACTACTCACCTGACAGTTTCTAAGACTGTTCAGAAGTATGAACCCGAAATCTACAAAAATAAATCCGAAACTTTCCATCAGCTTGCAAAATCTATCAGCGACGATCGCCCCGAGTGGCTTCTCCAGGGCGAAATGAATTTCCTCCCCGATCTGAATACATCGAATGAGCTTGTTCAGTCGAGAGTTAAGTCACTTCTGCGCGAGTGCATCGACTGCGGCGTTGACGGATTCAGATTTGACGCGGCCAAGCATATAGAGACTCCTTCCGACGGCGATTATGCGTCCGATTTCTGGCCGAACGTTACGGGCGACGCAAAAGCATATGCCGCAGAAAAAGGCGTGGAGCTTTACATGTACGGCGAGATACTCAATTCTCCCGGCAAGGGCAGAAGTATGTCGTACTATACACCGTATATCAACGTGCTTGACAACAAGATGGGCAACAACGTTCTTTCGTATGTCCGCAAGGATAAGGCAAAACTTGCCGGCGATTCCCTTAATTACAGCTATGACGTTGATCCTGCGCAGCTTGTAGTTTGGGCTGAGTCGCACGATACTTACATGGAGACAGGCAGCAATTCCACAAGCAGCGTCGATAACGATGATATCGTTAAGACGTGGGCACTTGTTTCTTCGAGAGCAAAATCGAGAGCACTTTACTTCGCACGCCCCAATGATTTGATGGGTCTTGCAGGTGACACAACGTGGAAGAGCAACGTTGTAACGGAGATCAACCGTTTCCGCAATACTTTCGCAGGCGTTGACGACGCAATTGTTGTTGACGGCGACGCTGTAGGCGTTCAGAGAGGTGACAGCGGCATTGTTGTTGTAAATCTTGGCTCCGGTTCCGATATTTCGTTCAAGACTTCCGGCATGAAGGACGGCTCGTACATCGACACTATAACCGGTAAAACATTCACAGTTGAAAAAGGCGTTCTGAAGGGCACTATCGACACAAGCGGCGTTGCTGTCGTTTACGGAAACGCAGCTGTTACTCCTCACATCACAGTTGACTGCGCAGGCAGACATTTCAGAGGCGACACGCTCACGATCAACGCAACGGCAGAGAATGCAGAAAACGCGTATTATTCAATCAATGGCGGTAACGAGGCAGCTTTCAACGGCACTGCAGCTATCACGATAGGCGAGGGCGTTGCACCCGGCACAGAGATCAAGGTTGAATTTAAAGCTGTAAACGGCAGCAAGACGATCACTACCACCGAAACATATTACAAGGACGTTGTGGAGCATACAGGCGTATTTATTTACTATGATAACTCCAAGACGAATTATAAGAACGTTTACTGTCACGCGTTCTATGACGACGTTGACGCAAATGGCAGAAAGTACAACGTTGCTACAGTAGCAAAATGGCCGGGCGTACTCATGGAGTACAACAGCGAAAAGGGTCTTTATGAATTTGAAGTTCCGAGCAATATTCCTGTTAACAAGGGCGAAGTAATTATTAACAATGGTATTGGCTGGGAAACAGCACAGCTGAAAATTGAGCATCAGGAGAACCTCTACAGTGAAAAGAAAAAGAAGCTTGTAGACGCAAATAATCCCGATCCGGAACCCGAACCGCAGCCTCCTGTTCCCGTAACAAAGACATACACTTACGGCGATGTTGACAAGGACGGATACATCACTGCAAGCGACGCGCTTATAATACTGAGAATATCCGTTGGCCTTGAGAAGGACGACAGCGAACTCACGAAAAAGATTGTTGATATAGATTCCGACAACTCGATTACATCTGCAGACGCACTTGCAGTACTGAGAGAATCGGTTGGCATGACTCGCACAGGAAACGTAGGTCAGACATTTGAGTATGCCGAGGCAGGTTCAACTCCCGCAACAGGCGAATCTTTGGTATATGTTGTCAATTCTGCCGGCTGGCTGTTCAACGACGGCGGCAAAATGTGGATCATGAATGCAGACACAAAAGAAGCTGTTGAGACAGAAAAAGCTGATCCTTCCGATGACAAGTCGGCGTACAGTTCCGCAAAGATTCCGAACTCATGGAAAAATCTTTCTCTCGTCAGAACATCATGGAACCTTACTCCGGACGATGCCGGAACAGACCCCGCACACGCAGTCTGGAACTGCGGAGAGATTCCCGAAGGCAAAAACGCTATTGTCGTAAGAGGCAACGGCGACTCCAATATCAGATTTAAAGCATATACTCCATCCTAAAAGCGGCGTGCCGCCGCACCCGGTTCGCGTTTTTACTTTTCAGTATAGTAGCTTTAGTGCGCGCGTGCCCCGTCGTGCCCGGCACGACTCCTTCTTTGTCAGAGGCGGGGTCGGCATACGGCGGGTTGCACCCGCGGGCAATACGCGCACCAATTTTATTATTTGTACAAATTTTCACCCGCCCCGCGCCTTACTTAAATGTAGGACGCGGGCTTTGTTGTGTGTTACTAATAAATTATGTGCGCGAACCGGGAGCGCCGCCACGCCGCCACGCCGCCACTAAAATTTTGGTAAATTATTTATTTTTTGCATATAATGTGATAAAATTTAGATTGATAATTGTAATTATTTATTTCATTTTTTTGGATATTAAGGAGGTTTTTATGAAGAAAAAATTTGTTACAATCATTCTTGCGGCGGCTATGCTTACAGCGTCGGTTTCGGTGGCTGTGACTGCACATGCGTCGGATACCGTGCCGTATGAAAGCGGTCGGCGTCATAGCTCGGTTTATAACAGAGACATTGGCAAAGAGAATTGGAGATCAACTGCTGCAAATAAATTTTATTATGAAATACTTGACAACGGCACAGCATTTATCACATCATATGGGCATGGTTTGATAGACGAAGTACCCGAAATCCCCACCGAGATAGACGGGATACCTGTATCGGGTCATTTTACCGATTTTCAATATGACGTTTTGGACGACGGCACTATCGCTCTTGTAAAATATGCAAAAGAAAACAAGAGTGTTGAGAATGTTGTTGTTCCGTCTCAGATAAACGGCAGACCGGTTACAAAAATTGAGTTGTCGTGTTTTGCTGACAATTCTGATGTGAAGACCCCATATGGGTTAAAGACTATCACTTTGCCAAATACGCTGACAGAGATCGTAGCCAACGCATTTACACAATGTCCGAACCTTACAAAGATCGAGATTCCCGATTCGGTCGAAAAAATCGATAGGCGCGCTTTTAACGGGCTTTCTGCTCTTGAAAGCGTCAAGCTGCCGAAAAATCTTTCATCGCTTGGCGAGTACGCTTTTTGTGACTGTAAAGCACTCAAAAGCATAGAATTGCCCGGCACAATAACCGAGATGGGGAATGGTTGTTTTGAAGGCTGCGAAGCTCTCGAAAAAGTAACGATAGGCAATGGTATTTCGGAAATACCGTACAGTGCGTTTGCGTATTGCAGCTCGCTTAAGAGTATTACGATTCCGTCTTCCGTAAAAACGATCGGTGCAAGTGCATTTTTGTGTGACACATCGCTTTCCAATGTCGTTATTTCGGGCGGAGTAGAAACGATAGGTTACAATGCTTTTCGTAAGTGTACGTCGCTTTCAAGCGTGACTATTCCGAATACTGTCACAGAGATTGATTATGACGCATTTTACGAAACACCGTGGCTGCGTGATTACAGCAGCGATTTTGTTGTTGTCGGTGACGGTGTGCTTGTTGCATTCCAAGGGGAGAAGCCCGATTCACCGAGCTATACCGTTGACGGTACAGACCATTACGTCGTTACTATCCCGAGTACAGTCAAGTCTATCTCCACAACTGCGTTTGCAAGCGATATAGGTTCTTCTCATAGTGAAGAAGATAGAGATAATGAATTACAGTACTATAAAGATCTGAGCTGGATCACCGATATAGTTATTCCCTCAACCGTAACGAGATTGGATTCTCAGTGCTTTACGCTGTATTCGACAACAAACTACACCATACCCGACAGTGTTGAATTTATAGGATATAATGCGTTAGATAATAGTTACAGCGTTAACAAAAGTGACGGCGACTTTCTTATAGAGGGCGACGGCATTCTGGTCGAATACAGAGGAAACGATGAAAATGTTGTTATTCCCGACAGCGTAAAGGTTATTGGCTTTGGTGCGTTTAACTACAATGAAAATATAAAGAGCGTTACTATCCCCGATTCCGTTACAGTCATAGCGTCCGAAGCATTTTATGAATGCAGAAGTCTTGAAAGCGTAACTATCGGAAACGGAGTAAAAGCGATAGGCAACAGAGCTTTTCAGGAAGATCGCAATTTAAAGACTGTCAAAACGGGAAATTCTCTCGAATATATAGGAGTCAGTGCATTCTATAAGTGTACTGCATTGGAAAGCATCTCTACTCCGAGTACCTTCAAGGGTATGGGCAGCAGGGCATTTCAACAATGTCTTTCTCTAAAACAAGCTGATCTGGCAGGAACGATCAATACTATCCCGGACTCGGCATTTGGCTTGTGTAAGTCATTGGAGAAGGTAACTATCCCGGACACTGTAAAGAAAATAGGATCATATGCTTTTTACGGCTGCAAAACGCTCGGCAATGTCAAATTGCCCACGGATATTCGCAGTCTTG
>CADCOF010000083.1 GCA_902802975.1 uncultured Ruminococcus sp.
ATCACAAAGTTTTTCGCCAAGCCTTTTTTCAAAAAGGCTTGCCGCCGGAGGCATACCGAAAGCTTAAGTTGATGACATTGCCTCTGTCGCCGGGGAGCCGAGTCACCGCTAGTTTTAAGTAGGGTTCAGCATTCTTCAATGCGCTGCGCGCAATTACAGCTTTTTCATGAGTAGGGCGCGGGTTTTATAGTTCGGTTTTGCATACAGTTTGTGCGCTAACTGCCCGCGGGTGCAACCTGCCGCGAACTGGGTGCGTAAAAAACTGCAAAGCACCGACAGACGATGCAGCTGCTTGCTGCAGCCCCTGACGGTGCTTAATATTAACTATTTACCCAAAAACTCCAATACCTGACGCTCTACACCTTCAGCTGTACATCCAAATATCTCAAGCAGCTCCTTCGCAGGACCCGAATAACCAAATCTGTCTTCTATACCGCATTTCTTAACCTGAACGGGGAATTTCTGAGCTACTACCGACGCAACTGCATCGCCAAGTCCGCCTATAGTGTTGTGTTCTTCAAACGTAATGATCTTGCCCGTTTCTTTCGCAGCTTTTACAATGATGTCCTCGTCGATTGGTTTTATCGTGTGGATATTGATCACTCTTGCATCGACGCCCTGAGCCTTGAGATTATCTGCAGCAATTACAGCTTCTCTGACAAGTAAACCTGTTGCGATTATTGTAACATCGCTGCCTTCACGCAGGGTTATGCCCTTGCCAAGCTCGAATTTGTAATCATCATTGTTGTTTACACTCTCTACCGCAAGTCTGCCCAAACGAATGTATACAGGTCCATCAAGCTCCAATGCCGCCTTGACAGCACCGATCATTTCGTAGTGATCTGACGGATTGATAACGGTCATATTCGGAATAGCGCGCATAATCGCAATATCCTCAAGGCACTGATGAGTAGCGCCATCTTCACCGGTAGATATACCGGCGTGTGAACCTGCAATTTTAACGTTAAGCTTTGGATATGCTATTGAGTTGCGAATCTGCTCAAATGCTCGCCCTGTAGCAAACATTGCAAAGGAAGCTGCAAACGGAATCTTACCGCAGGCTGCAAGTCCTGCTGCCACGCCCATCATGTTTCCTTCTGCAATACCGCAGTCAATAAAACGATCGGGATACGCCTTCTTGAAGATAGAAGTTTTTGTAGCTGCCGCAAGATCTGCATCAAGAACTACGATATCATCGTTTGTCTTTGCAAGCTCGCAGAGAGCCTCACCAAAACTTTCTCTCGTTGCCTTAACTACCTTTTCTGCCATTACAACTCACCTCCAAGTGCTTTCAGTTGTTCCATCAGTTCGTTTCTGCCGATCTCATACTGTTCGGCATTAGGTGCTGCGCCATGCCAATTCACCTGGTTTTCCATGTACGACACGCCTTTGCCCTTGACGGTCTTTGCAATAATCGCAGACGGTTTACCGATGACTTTCTTTGCCGATGAAATCGCAGACTCTATCTCGTCAAAATCATGACCATCCATCTTGAACACTTCAAAACCAAATGCCTCAAGCTTCTTATCAAGCGGCTCCAATCCTCCGACCTCTTCTACGGGTCCGTCAATCTGAAGTCCGTTGCAGTCAATAATGACGGTAAGATTGTCAAGGTTATTGTGAGACGCAAACATCAAAGCTTCCCAAACCTGACCTTCTTCACACTCGCCGTCTCCAAGGAGCGTATATACTCTGTAATTTTTCTTATCCAGCTTACCGGCCAAAGCCATTCCGCAGGCAGCCGAAATACCCTGTCCGAGAGAGCCTGAACTCATATCGATACCGGGAGTGCTTTTCATGTCGGGGTGACCCTGGAGCATTGCGCCGACCTTACGAAGGCGAGGCAGCTCTTCCAAAGAGAAGAAGCCTTTCATTGCCAAGATCGCATAAAGTGACGGGCAGCAGTGCCCTTTCGACAATACGAATCGATCTCTGTCGGGCATATCGGGATTAGCCGGATCAACATTCATTTCTTTGCAGTAAAGATATGTATATATATCGGCTGCCGAAAGCGAACCGCCCGGGTGACCGGACTTTGCATTGAAAATGCCTTCTAAAGCGTATATCCTGGCTTTACACGCAAGGATCTTCAGCTCTTGCTTTTCGTTTGAGTTCATATCGTTATTACATCTCCTAATAAACAGAATTTCTGTCAACAAAAGTACAATGCGGTTTTATCCCGTATCATTTTAACATATAGCGAAAATTTATTCAAGCTAATTTTCGAGAGTCTATATAAAAATAAATTTCCCATCTCTCAATGTTTTTGTTGAATATTCACTGCATGTGACGTACTCCCGCCTCTTGAAAATAATAACATAACTCAGGCGAAGACTTCTGAAAATGCACCCTGTCCGCTTTTTGAAAAAAGCGGGGCAAAAGCTTTTATTATTATTCTCAAAAAGAAAGTTGATTTCCGTGGAATAATCACGAAAAAGCTTGAAACAATCATAATTTTATGGTATAATTTATAGAAGTGTACATAATATTTGTGAGTAAAGGAGAATTACTGATGAAAAAAGCAAAAAAAGATTTATTGACGTTATTTCATGTAAATCAACTTGTTTCGGCTTTGATATTTATAATTCTTCTTATAGGCATTTCACCCATTACGGTATATGCGCAGACTCAGAAAGAGGATAAAAGCAAAGTTGTGCGTGTAGGCTGGTTTGATTCTTCATACAATCAAAAAGATGCCTCAGGCATAAAATCCGGTTATTCATACGAGTATCAGAGAAAAATCGCTGCATATACCGGTTGGACATATGAATATATAGAAGGCAGCTGGAGCGATCTTATGGATATGCTTATATCAGGAAAAATTGATTTATTAAGTGATGTATCTTATACAGATGAGCGTTCCGAAAAGATGTTGTTTTCTTCATATGCCATGGGAACCGAAGAATATTATCTGTAAATCAATGATAACAATATAGATACATACAACGAAGATTATTCTTATTTCAATGGTAAAAAAATCGGTGTTAACAAGGGAAGCGTTCAAATCGGTTTGTTTCTTGATTGGAAAAAAATTAACGGCATCAGTGCTGAAATTATGGAGTTAAACTGCACCTAACCTGAATCTGTGAATATGCTTGTAAATGGCGAGATAGATGCTTATATAACGCTTGACAATTTCGTTGGCAGTGACAAAATGATACCTATTGCAAAAATCGGATCGTCCGATTTTTATTTTGCCATAAGCAAATCACGTCCTGATCTTCTGAACGAGATTAATAATGCTATGAGCAAAATTCAAGACGAAAACAGATTTTATGATCATGATCTTTTTGTAAAGTACATACAGAATGTCGGCGCAAATCTGGTTTTGAACAATGAAGAAAAAGCTTGGCTTTCTGATCATGCAAATATTCGCGTTGGATATTTGCATAACTATCTGGCGTATTGTGCCACGGACGAAAATACCGGAGCTTTAACGGGTGCATTAAAAGATTACCTAGGGAGAGCGTCAGGATGCTTTGCTAACGGGGGTTCTGACCTTTGAACCGGTATCGTTCGAAACAGTCGAACAGGCATTAAATGCACTCAAAAATGGTGATGTGGACTGCATCTTTCCCACAAATTTCAACGATTATTTCAGCGAAAACAACGGCATTTTATTGACACCGCCATTGACAAGAACCGCGTTATATACTGTTGTGCGTTCTACCGAACAGAAAGACATTACTCAAGAAAAAAGTGCAAAAATTGCCGTTTCGAACGGTGACGCAAATATGGGTTATATCATTAAGGAGCAATACCACGAATGTGAAATTGCTTACTTTAACGATACTCTCGAATGTCTGAAAGCTGTTTCCGATGGAAAAGCAGACTTTTTTCTGATATCAAGCTATCGCTATAACAGTATTGGCAGAATATGTGAAAAGTATCACCTCATCGCATTGGATTCGGGCAAAGATATTCCGTTCTGTTTTGCGGTTGATGACAAGAATATTGAACTGTATTCAATTCTTGCGAAGACTACAAATATTATTCCGGATTCTTATGTTAATAACACGCTTTCACATTATTTTTCCGAAGAAGGCAAAACAACACTTTTGGATCTTATTATTGATAACATTTGGTTTGTAATTGCCGTTGTTGTTGTTATTATTGCAATGCTTATGCTGATAATTGTGCAGAACAGACTCATTCACGCAGAGAAAAAAGCAAACGAAAATCGCCGAATTGCTGATGATCTCAGCCGCAAAGTTTATGTTGACGCATTAACATCTGTTCGGAACAAAGGCGGTTATAACGACTATATAAAAATTCTTCAGGAGCGTTTGGATAAAGGAGAAAATATAAAATTTGCGGTATGTATGTTTGACTGCGACGACCTGAAATACATCAATGATAAGTATGGTCATGAAAAGGGCGACGAATATCTAAAAGCAGCGTCAAGTCTGATATGCAGGATATTTCAGCGTGGTCTTGTATTCAGAGTCGGAGGCGATGAATTCACTTGTATTCTTGAAAACGAAGAATACGAAATGCGAGACGAGCTTGTGAAAAAATTTGAGGAAGAAAGCGAAGCCATAAACAAGACCGCCAATAATGATTGGGAACACGTCAATGTATCTTTCGGAATAGCCCAATATGATCCTCAATCCGACAGTTCCGTTATCGATACTGCAGCTCGTGCAGATGAAAAGATGTACGAGAATAAACGCAAAAGAAAAGCAGGCCGAAATATCAGGTAAATATTCTATTGAGTTATTAGTTGCTAGATAAGATTAGCTACCAACTACCAATTCCAATTTTAGTAATTATTTATGTCTCACACTATATTTTATTGATAGTATAATGTTATTGAATATGGAGGTATAATATGAGTTTGATCACCGATAATTTATCCAGAATTAAACCCGGCAGTCACGTTCGGTTTACCCATATATCCGGGCAGATCATCGATGGTATAGTTATTGAAAATGATGGGAGAGAATCTCTTTCTGTTCAAATAACTTTGAATTCTATTATTCGATATGATCAAGTCGGAATGATAGATATATATGGCGAGGTTCAACCGGTCAAACCGGAACCTGCTGTTGAACCTGCTATTGAACCTGCTGTAGTTCAAATCACAAAAATAGCTTGTGACAAAGACGCCATTTCCCGTGCATTCAAAGCAATAGAGCCGAATGAAAAAAAGCTGCTTAACTCAGCATTAAGCAAATTTCAAAGCGGGATAAAAGATCATGATAACGCAAAATGTAAAGAAGCTATTAATATAATAACCGGAACCATAAAAGCGAAATCATGGGAGCAAAATAAAAACGTAAATTGTTTTCTGGCTTTACTCTACCTGGCTTGCGGAGATTTTGAAAAGTCGGCGGAAACTTTCTTTTGGGGCAGCAATATGAAGTTGGCATATACTGCTGCATATCAAGGTGCATGCGATAAGGCAGATACATCGTTATATCAGCTTGCCGCTGCGTTTGCTATAGTTTATTTGTCTGACTGCACCATAGATGAGTCCTCAGAGGCTATGGAGATTCTGAAGTCCTCTTCCCTATCAAGTAAAGACATATCCGGTTTTGAATATATGCTTACAGATTTAAGATTTGAAGGTAAAAGGGATATTGTAACAGAAACTCTTCGAAATATCACGGGTGACAAAAAAGGTAAAAATCCGAATGTTCTCCTGAATGAAAACAAAATGACTTTTTCGAAAAATGTAATCGGAGATTTGGCAAAAAAATATGTTGAATTAAAACCAATACTGATAAAAGAAGAAATGTCAGAACCGGTTGAAAACGAAGAATCAAAGCCCATTGTTAAATCCGAGCCTGATTTAACAATCGAGTATAGTGGAAAAATTGTTAAATACAACTTTTTTGAAGGTACCGGAAATATCGATGCCGAAGATGGAGATACATATGCGTTTGACATCAAAGATATAACCGACGTGTCTTTGAAAACTCAAGTTAAAAAAATCACATCAAGAAAGATTGAACCTCCTATCGATGTAAAGTTTATGCTTTCAAAAAGGATAGGAAAATATGTTGCCATATCAATTAAGCGCGGACTTAGCACAAAAACGGTATATGTCAGCGAACCTCCAAAAGCGGCAAAACCGGTTAACAATTCAATAAGCACTGCAAACACGCTTTTTACACAGGGCGAATATCTTGAAGCTTTAAATATCTACAAAAGGAACATGGAAGGTATAAACCGTGACGAAGCATTCTCACAAATAATAATGTGCTATCTTGCTTTAAGCAAAGAAAATGATGAACTTGGTTATTTGGAGGAACTGAAGGCATTTGTTGAAAAATATGTAGATGACGTCGTAAGAACTCCAAAAATTCTGGAAGCACTTTTTTCATACTACATGAAATCGCGCAATTATCTTGAAACGATCAGAGTAATCGATGAATTGATGGAACATTGCGATAAATCCGAACATGGGCGTATGCTGCACTACATAAATTCCAAGGCTCGCTGCTATCGTTCGCTGAAGGATTATAATTCTGCCATCAGCGAATTGCTCGATTGGCTGGACATTGTCAAAAAGAATAAATTGACAGACCGCAGACAGGTGCGCGATACTCAAATCTATATTGAACTGGCAGAACTTTATTATGAGATAGGAGATTATGAAAACGCGAAGAAATACGCCAATCTGTCAGATGCTGTTGAACGTAAGAGTACTTTGCTTGATAAGCTTTCGGAAATATTTTCTGTCGAGAGAAAAAAATCCGAAATAGTCGATATTGACGTTGACTCAACCTTACCGGAACCGGAGGAATCACTTCAAAGTGCATATGAGTCATACAATGATGATTCAGATTTCAGTGCCTTGGGCATCGATGATATAAAAGTTTTGAAAACAGCAACCGGATTTAAACAAGATCAATTGTATTGTTTGCTGACATATCTGAATTCTGCATCCGAGCTTGCGTCAAAAACTCAGCAGATGAGAATGTCTGATGACGGTGAAATTATATACGTTGCACAAGCTGTCAAAGCTATCAATGCGGCGTATGCTTATGCGTTTAACAGTCCGTATCTGGAGTCAGACTACAACAGCACAGAGATAATGACTGTATTTGACGAGGCGAAAAAGTACATACATGACGCAGCTTCGTATTTGATAGCTGCAACGGCTCTTTATGCTTTGTTTAATACACCTGCTTCTCCTGATTATAATACAGATGATTTCCCTATAGTCGTTGAGATGTACAGCACAGAAAACAGCAATATTCAACGTTACAATTCGCTGATACCATTGTTGAATAATCTTGCAGCATTTCGCACACAAACAGGCTACGGAATGGATTCTTATTCTGATTATAAGACAGGAAGTGCTGTTCTTGAAAGAATAATCACCGAAGCAAAAGCATGCTGTGAAGCTGTAGACCTTCGCAATGATGTTTTCGAGAGTCAGGGACAAGTTCGCAGAATGCGTGAGTTTATGTTCTCAAGCAAGGACAGCGAACTAAGAACTTGTTTGGATATAGTAGCTTCAAATGATGTATCGAAATATCAATATGTAAAAAATACAGTTTTGGAAACATTCATCAGGACAGGCAAATCAATCTCAGCAAACAACATCGATATCAAGAAAATTGATAAATATATCGATAAATACTGGGACATGGCGAGAGATGCTATTTTGGGCGAAGGCAGACACATTGAACGCCCCTATGATAAAATCAAAAGCAGCAAACGAACGAATGTGGTTGCATCTGTACGACGCATTTTGGCATGCGTGTGCGATTGGCTTGCTGCAGCTGAACATGAGAATAACAAGGGGAACGCCTTTGCGCAATCTCAATACAACCGCATGGCTCCGCAGATAATGGAGGAACTTTCGAGTATTATTAAATCATGTGACTCCGATATTTCCGAAAACGGTTTTAGTTGGGGCGTTGAAAGTTTGCGATTGGCTGCATCTGATTTGATATCTAAGATGGAAGGTACATATAACGGCAAGACTCGAAAATATTTCTTCATCGATTTTCTGCGTGGAGAGGATATTCTGCTTAATGACAACTACTTCCCCGAAACAGAGTCTACATTCTGTGGAATGAGTGATTATAATATTTTGTGGCGAATTGAACATCATGCCGCATTTGAACACCCTACCCTATCCGAAAGATTATCTGAAATTCTCAGCAATGAAGAGACAAAACATAATTTCCGAAGTGCGACACTTATCAAAACATACGGTGAAATGATGAACATTGAAGAAATCGTTAAACATAAGAATTTGCCTCAGTTTACAGAATGCTTAAATCAGGCAAAACAACGTTTCGAAACAATGTATCAAGATTTTTCGGATGAATTAAAACTGTATGAAAGCTACGGAACACTTTCCAACTACAATGGTGAAAAAGATAAGATTATGGCTGTATCATACGCATGGTATAGAATAACTCGTGTTACGTGTGACTATGGTTTTTACGTTCGTCTGCTTGAGTCTATTCGCAAATCAATTTCACTTAATGCTGCTGCAAAAGGGGAATCACTGCTTCGACAGCTTGAAAAGCTTGCGGATAATCCCGAGTATGATTTTGGAATATTCAATAAAGAAATGATCGCAGCACTTATTAACGATCAAAATTACACATCTGCTGAATACATTATGAGCCGTATACCTATCGGCGATGTTAACGCAATTACAGATTATTCGTCCGAACCGTTCGGTTACTTCAGTGAATTTGTGAGCGAACATGCAACAAATTACCGAGCTGTACGCGGAGCCGGAAAGAATATAGAAGACACGATATTCGAATATTCCGGCAAAAAAGATCTTGAAAAAGCACTGATCTACTTGACGAACAATGCCCGTAAAGAAACCAAAGGCGGTGCTAACCTGATAAAGAGCTGGATTCCACGAGGAGGTCGTGCAAACAACGCTGATATAGTCGAAAAACTGATGACAAGATTAGGATTTAAACCCATATCTGTTCGTGTTGACACAAGCATAGACACTGAGGCATATCAAGTCATCTGCAAAAAGCAGATAGGTAAAGTTAACTATGTACATTTGATACCGGCGTTCGGTTCAAAGAGTGAACAAGAAGGTTTCAGAGTACTATGCCTGTATGGAAAATACGATTGCGATAGTCTCATGGATAAATTCCGCGAAGTCAACACGACCGCAAAAAACACAATAGTATTGCTCGATTTTGCATTAAATATTGAGGAACGCAGAAGACTTGCACGAAAGATAAAAGAAGAAAAATCATTTGCAAAGACGTTCATTTTGATTGATCGTGTAATTCTATTTTATCTTGCAAAACACTATGCGGAAAATACTGTAATAAGACGATTAATGGCTGTCACACTTCCTTTTGCATATTATCAGCCATTTGTGGAGGCGTCTAAGAATGATATGCCACCTGAATTGTTCACAGGACGTCAGGCAGAATTGACTTCCATTGAGTCTCCCGAAGGCGCAAACCTTGTATATGGAGGCCGACAACTTGGAAAAAGTGCGCTGCTCAAAATGGCAAAGCACAATATTGACAAAAACGGAAACGGAGACAGAGCCGTTTTGATAGACATAAGATCACTCACATCTGCAGAAGCAGCACCTATTGTATGCAACCAACTGATTATTGAAGGAATATTGGATGAATCCTGTTTTGCCGACACTTGGAACGCTATTGCCGGACATCTTCAAAGACGATTGATGGATGAAAGACCCGAAACGAGGATAAATTATCTTCTCCTTATGCTTGATGAAGCAGATGATTTTATTCGCACAAGCGGTGAAACGGATGACCAGCCTATAACAGCATTGAAAAGACTTCCTTCAAACCGTTTTAAGCTTGTTATGGCAGGCTTGCATAATTTGAGTCGATATAACAGAGAAATGCTCCATATGAATTCCAATTTGATTCATCTTACTCCGATAGTCATTAAGCAATTCCGCCGGGAGGAAGCCACAAAGCTGCTGACTTGTATACTTGCGTATCTTGGTTTTCGTTTTAATCAGATAATTATCGACAATATTCTGGCGTCTACATACAACTATCCCGGTCTCATTCAATTCTACTGCCAAAAACTTCTTGAAGCGATGAAAAACGAGGATTATGCAGGATACAGCGAGTCCAGAACACCTTACTATGAAGTTACGGAGAATCATTACAAAAAAGTTCTTTCCGATACAGCTTTTACCGAAATGGTAAATACGAAGCTTGAAGCGTCCTTGTTCACTGAAGAAGAAGGTCACAGCAACTATCATATTATGGCGTTGATCATAGCATATCTCTATTGCATTTTACCAAATGAAAAGGGATATACTCAAGCCAATATTCTTAAAGTTGCGGAAGAATACCAAATTACGCGGGTAACGTCACTAAGACCGGAGCAATTCGATGAAATTCTGAATGAAATGTGGGATTTGAATATACTTACCGTAATGGACGGATATTATCGTTTTGCAACTGAAGGTTTCAGAAAGCTGCTTGGCAATCAGGATAGAATTGAAAAGAGCATAGAGGAATACTTTGAGGAGAGTGACACTATATGATCGAAATAATGTGGTGGAATCGCCTTGTCAATTCTGTTCGATTTATTGAAGATATTTGTGACAGCCTTTTTGACAACAAATCAGTTCAGCTTGTGTTTGAAGGCGATATTCCGTGGAAAGAAACAATGCTTGACACTCTGGAACAGCATCTTTCCGAAAAAACCGACAGCCGTAAATTTGAGGTAATCGATGCATCTAAAATCATCAAACCGCCCGGCGAGTATTTAATGGATAAGTACTGCAGTTCTGATGAAAGAAAAAAATATTGGCCGACAACACACGGCTCACGAGAATATTTTCTTGCGCAAAATGATGTTACTGTTTTGAACAACAGATATGTTTGCATTACCGGAATATCTTCCGGCAATATAGAAAAATGGGTATCATCTGTTGGCGAGTATATATCCAATTGCAGCCAAGATAAAGATCATGGAATATTCATCCTAATTATCGAGCAATCAACAACACTATCTTCAAAATACCTGAATTTGTTTAAATACAGAAATTATGTTTCCGACTACGATTGCATGATGTTGTGTTTAACAGTTATTTCGTCACTTCCGTGCAGCCGTTCACAGAAAATGTATATCTGTGAAGTAGCCAGCAATATTGCAGACAACCGAGTAGAATATGCCGGTTTGCTTGCACAAGCGGGACTTGAATTGATCGAAGACCCTTTTGATACGGCACAAACTGTCTATATAGAAAACGGCATAGAATGCAGCGATTTAAAAGAGAATATAAAGCGAGCTGTATGGGAAGCTCAGATAAAGCTGGTTTTTCCAAAGTTGGAGAATTTTCGTGCGGGCATTATCAGAAAGTACGATCATAAACTTATTCGCTATCTGCCTATAAAAAGTTCTAACAATGATATCATCAAAAAGCCTTCAGATTTAGAGATAGGTCAGTTGTATTACATAGTAAATAATAATCGAGCTGATAAAATAATTGATTCAAGTGAATATGAAATGTTGAAAAAAATGAAAAATGCAAGGAACACACTGGCTCATTGGGAACCGCTGTCATATGAACAACTTATTGCGTTGGAACTAATGTGACCGCAAATAAAAGGGGCAAGCTTAACAAGCCTGTCCCTTATTTTATGATTTTTCTCAAATCTTTAAATTGTGTTTTTTTCTCTATTGATATTCTGAATGAATCAGATATTTTTTGAATAGCTTTTCCGGTTATCGAAAAACTCAGCTTTGAATCAGGAAGCCATGTCAAGATTTCATCGGGGAAAAACACAGCCAATTCACATATCAACCATGCCTGTGCCATCTGAACATAGTAATGATCATCATCATGAAATAATCCTAAAATCATAGGAAGATTATCATGATTGCGGCACATCCTAGATATAAACATCACATATCCCCAACGGCGGACAAACGGGTCATCATTATTTACATATTTTACCGCTAAAGAATACGCCTTATTGAAATCTGCCCCGGAGACCAAGCTAATCAGTTCATCGGTATGCCACCAATCGCTAAATAACAGATTTTTATCGATAAAGTCAAGTCTGTTATTTTGTGAACGGATTTGTTTCAGCATAGTATGGAAATAAATGCGATGAAATTGCTGTTCTGTCAAAACATAATCGCGAAGTTCGCTAACATCCAGATGCTGTTTAACATACTCAATGATTAATCCGTCTATATCTTTTGTTTTGTAATTCTCCGGAAGAAGATTCAGGTCATTTTGAATTTTTTCTTTTATCATGAATATTTTTACCTTTATATATTATATTGTCAATGAAGCAATTTATAACTCCACCTAAGAATTAGAATACTCCTTGACTATTGAGTTAAATCTTCATAATTATATCACAATATATTAAATATGTCAATAAGATAAAAAATGATAATCCTTATTTTTATAGGTCTTTGACATTAAATCAAAATTTGTGTCAAATTTTTTATTTTAAAACTATAAATGAGCAAAAAATAAAAATGCACAAAACTGAAGTTTGATAGAGCATAGCATAAAGTTTTCGCCAAGCCTTTTTCAAAAGGCTTGCGGGATCCAAGGGG
>CADCOF010000084.1 GCA_902802975.1 uncultured Ruminococcus sp.
AAGCTTTTTGTTCCAGTTGTTCGCAGATGACTTCTTGTAGTAGTAGCTGTATGTGTACGGTGCTGTACCGCCTTGCGCTGCGCCTGTAATAGTAATTGATTCGCCCAGAATGATGGATTCCGGTGCTGTTGAATTGTTGACAAGCGGCTGAGACTGTACATTAACTGTGAATACTTTTTCTTGTGTATTTCCTCTGCTGTCTTTTACAACTACCTTCACGTCATACGGAACTGCTGCGCCGGGCTTGAACGATGTCGATGTTTTATCGCTGTTTTCAAGCTTCTTGTTCCAACCTGATATGCTTGACTTCTTGTAGTAATAGCTGTATGTGTACGGTGCTGCGCCGCCCTCTGCTGCGCCTGTGATAGTAATTGCTTCGCCTATTGTGATAGTTTCAGGTGCTGTGGAATTATTTACAAGTGGCTGAGCCTGTACGTCTACTGTGAGAATCTTCTCTTCTGTATTTCCTTTGCTGTCTTTTACAACTACCTTTACGTCATACGGAACTGCTGCGCCGGGCTTGAATGATGTCGATGTTTTGTCGGTATCTTCAAGCTTTTTGTTCCAGTTTTCCGAGCTTGACTTCTTGTAGTAGTAGCTGTATGTGTACGGTGCTATGCCGCCCTCTGCTGCGCCTGTGATAGTAATTGCTTCGCCTATCATAATAGCTTCGGGTACTGTGGAATTGTTGACAAGCGGCTGAGACTGTACATTAACTGTGAATACTTTTTCTTGTGTATTTCCTTTGCTGTCTTTTACAACTACCTTTACGTCATACGGAACAGCTGCGCCAGGCTTGAACGATGTTGTGGTCTTTGTGCTGTTTTCAAGCTTCTTGTTCCAGTTGTTTACCGACGACTTCTTGTAATAGTAGCTGTATGTATACGGTGCTATGCCGCCTTGTGCTGCGCCAGTAACAGTGATCGCTTCGCCTATCATTACTGTTTCGGGTGCTGCAGAATTATTGACAAGCGGCAAAGCCTGTTCTACATTAACCGTGAATATCTTCTCTCGTGTATTGCCGCTGCTGTCTTTTACAACTACTTTTACTTCATACGGAACCGCTGTGCCGAGTTTTAATGATGCTGCGGTTTTTGTGGTATCGGCAAGCTTTGTGTTCCAGTTGTTTACGCTTGACTTTTTGTAATAGTAGCTGTAGGTATACGGTGCCGTGCCGCCCTCTGCTGCACCGTTAATTGTGAGAGTATCGCCTGCAGTTATTGTATCTGAGGAGATTGTTGAATTATTTACAAAAGAGATGTCCTCCTGAAATTCTGCCGAAATAGTAACATTTTCGGCAGGCATTGTTAAAGTACCGTCTGCAAGCGTTCCGGCATTAACTGTATACTCCTTTAATTCATATCCCTGCGGAGGAGTATTATCAAGAGTGAGCGATACATTCTCCTCGTTTGCAGCATAGAACTTTCCGTTGTAAGCAAGACCTGTTTCGTAAGCTGTGATACCGCTGATATCGTATTCACTTACCGGTGTACCGTAGTCGATAGTCACATTTTCGCCTGCTGTGATCGTGTAAGCCTGTTTGCCGTTATGCCACCTGTCCGGGTTATCGGCATCATTTGCCGAGCCGGGGGTGTAGTTTTTGCCGTCATTTAACAGATATGTGTAGTAGCAGTTAAATGTATCCACCATATTGCGGGCAAACGTTGCGCTGCCATCATTGCCAACGGTTACTTCGGCGGGGTCAAAAATGCTGTCATAGATATTTGCCGTACTGTTGCGCCAGCCGATAAAGCCTGCGCATTTTATCGTGCCGTTATCGGTGAGGAGCTTACCGTTGAATACGCAGCCTCTTATATTGATAGGCTTTTTGCTTGAATGAGAAGCGATGAAGCCGCTGTGTGTGCCGTCTTTGTTGCCGTCAACATCAACGCTGCTGTTGATCGTAATGCTGCTTATGCTGTTTTCGATAGTTGCAGTACCCTGTACAATGCCGACATAGCCTGCGGCGTATTTGCCGTTAGTCGTAATGTCGCCTGTTACCTTACAGCCGTTGACAAAAAGCGTGCCGTTTTCGGTCGCTGATGCCTGACTTACAAGGGCGGAAGGATATAGACTTTTATCGCTGCCTGTTGTTATCTGGCTGATATGTGCTTCAACATTACAGTTTATTACATCTACATATCCGGTCTGCAGTGCGATAAGTCCCGCACAATGTCTATAGTTAGAGCCTGTGACAGTGCTTACGACATTAAGATTTTTGATAACTGCGTGAGATGTTTCGGAGCCCTGAACATATCTGAACGGCGCAGTGTAGTTTTCATCGGCTGTATAGCTGAATGTCAGTGTTTTGCCGCTGCCGTCAAATGTGCCCGTGAAGTCATGCAGACTTTCGCCTGCCATTTCGGCAACGGTAATATCAGAGCCGAGCTTTATTATCTTGTCTGTGAAAAAGCCCTTACTATTGTCTTCAAGTAATTCGCAGAAGAAATTCCAGCCCTTTGTGGAGCTTATAATAAACGGATACTGCTGCGAGCCGTCTGCGGGATAGTTTTCGGTATAGCCGAAATAAGCGAGGTTTATCCAGTTGGCTTGAAGTGATATGTTTCCGGTAGAACCCTTCTTTATTTCGGTTATGGCGTTTCCGTTTGACCCTGTCCAGCCTGCGAACATATAGCCGTCTTTGATGGGAGTGGGGAGTGCGATGGTTTCTGTTTCTACATTGTACGATGTCACACGGTTTTTGAGAGTACCGCCGTCAAGATCATAGCTGATCGTATAGTTTTTCAAAGCCATATCCGGAATAGTGATGTTTGTATCATTTGTCGGAGTACCAAGCACACTGATAACATTATTATTCACCTGCACGGAAATACCGTTTTGAGTGTAGCCATAATAATTTGCGGGAACTTCATAGCCGTCATTGACACTGTAGTAAACAGTATTAATGGTATTGTTTGTTTCCTGGCTTTCTTCTCCGCCCGACTGCTGCAGCGTCAGACCTTTTCCGTGAGTTATATTTACATGATAATAATTATTTATTCTTAATGATACGCCCTCGGTTGGAACAGATTCCCAATTGTTTCCGGCAGTGACGCAGGATAATGTACATGTATAATTTTCGTCGTCTTTAAGATTAAGGTCTTTACAATTGAGCGAATAAAAATATCTGCCGTTTGCATCTGTCACCTGATCAAGTGTAAATGGGATAGTCGTTGTTTTTTTCAGCGAATCTGTAAGTCTGAGAACATAAGAGCTGACGCCTTTTCTGCTTACAGGAATTTCCGGAAGTTCCCAGCTGAATGTCGCCGTGTTGCCTACGTAATTATCAAGCCCGAACTCCCTCGGTGATACAGTCGGAGAAACAACATTATTTACGGTATATCCAAGAACAGAAATGAATTTCTTGTCACCTACGCCTGTTGCTTCTATATCCCAGAAACCGAAATCCCAGTCAAAATTGTACTTATTATATGGAAAAATTTCATTATAATAATTTCCGCCTTTTCCCGAACGAGACACACTGTTTGTGTGGAAAATACAAAAGCCCGATGATGCACTCAGCCCGATCGTGGTTTTTGTTTTCACTCCGGTTACCGTACCTCCAATAAATACAGAATTGCCGAGTTCTATATCTAAGCCGTTTTCTGCGCTTTTGGAATATGTGACTTCCTTTGTACCGCTGATGGAGCTTTGATAGCCGGGAAGTGTTATATCCAATTGGTTATCATCATCACTGATAGCCTTTACCGCAAAATTCATATCATCGATAGCAGCCGAGTTGTTACCGGCGGGGAAGGTCTTGCGATAAGAATACGGGTCACCCGGCGTACAAAGGTTTATCAAAGGATTGTCCTTGTTTATTACCAGTATTTTTTTATCTGCTGTTTTTCCTTTGTTGAAATTGTTTGCATATTCGTTGTATTTTTCTACAGAAATACCTGCTGTCTGCGGGTCGCCGTATTTTCCCAGGTACATATGATCGCTTTTTCCGTCTACATCATATTTATAAATATAATGAGGGATACGGGTAACTACAACAGCATTGTCACCGCTGTCGTTTGTGTAAGTAATACTCAGCTCGCGTTCTACGCTGGTGGCCCCGCTGTAGGTCAGAGAGCTTTCCAATACCGAGCCTGCTTCACCCGATGCAAGCTTAGTGAAAAGAAGGTCTATCTCACCTTCAACGCCAATTTCTAAGCTTGCCGAGATACCTGCCGAATAATTGGCGGACGAACCTTCCGAATATGCTTTTGAAATGGAAGTTTCACCTGTGTTTCCGTTGTTTTCGTACTTTCCGTTATGAAGCTCGTCAAAATAGGGCGCAGCTTCGAGTATGAACAAGGGCTTTACTTCCGACCATTCCATTGTGACTTCATTCAGTTTTATGCGCAGACCGTCATTATCTGTATCCACGTTACAGATAGATGCGGCGTATGTTCCGGCGCTGTCCTGCTCGATCATTCCGTTTTCCTGTGCCCAATTATTACCGTCATACCAGCAATAAGTCGTATAGAATTTATTATTTTCATCTGCATACAGGAAATATGCGCCGTCTTTAGTGCCGTTATAACGTCCGGTCAGTACTTTCTGGATAGAGTACTTCGTTAAACCTCCGTAAGTACAGATATACTGAGCCTCAAGCTTATTGCTTTCATTGATCGAATAGACCGTATTGCCGAGAACTATCTGTGAGTTTTCAGCCGGACCTAATGCAGAAATCACGCCGACAGCGAGTTTATTGTGATGTTTCCACGCTTTTCTGCCATAGGGGTGGAAACCGTTTTTCATATAAACTGAAATACCATCGAGGTTATTTCCACCGCTCAGATCAATTGATTCCCATGTAGTGCTGTACGTTCTCGTAAGTTTCTCTGCTTCAGTGACCGAATAATCTCCTGTATAGGAGCCGTCATTTTCCTTCTTGACGCTTTTGATCTTGGTTATATGCATTCCGTAGATATAATCCAAAGCAGACTCCGTATTAGTCCCGCTGTTTTTATCTACCCAACCCGCAGTGACGATCTCAGGGAAATTAACGCCAGATGCAGTGACATTGACGTCCACATCACCGACAGCGGAAGACGCATAGCGAACTCGTCCGTCGTAATTAAAATAATTACCCGTCAATTCCAGTGTGTAGGTTTCGTGGAACTCACCGTTATAATAATCATAGATACGCATTTTTGTTGTGCTTGCGTTGCCTGTACAAGTAGTGCCGCCCAAGCCCGCAGTTACAATAAGCTCGTCTCTTCCGTCCTTGTCTATATCCTCGGCAACCAAGTCTACAAGCGGAATATCTCTTTGTCTTTCCTCATTGCCTGTTTGAGTGGAAGTTTGCAGACCGAAGCTGCTGTACACATTGACAACGATTTTTTTGTTAAAAACAGGAGTATAATAATGTCCTGTGGCAGCTGCAGAACCAACGTAACCATAGTCGTAGTTTAATCTGCTTGACTTGCTTGCGTCTGCATATACTACATCATATTCCTGAATACTCGGAGAATCCCATGACGGAACATATGTTATGATACTGTCCTTACCGTTACCGTTAAAGTCACCTGCTGCAATACTCAAAAACATTCCGTTTACGTTAGAATTAACGTCTTTAAGGTAATTAAACGATCCGGATACAAGGGCGCCGCTGAGCTGCGTTTCCAACAAGTGTGTAGTACTTGTCTCAGAAATTCCGGAAGCAGTATTATAAATACGGGTATAAGTAAAATCATTATCGGTTTTACCGGTTCCGGTAGTTGGGTCGAGAATACAAATGTTAAATTCACCATCTGCATATGAAGCAGAAGCAACGGTATCATCTTTTCCGTTTCCGATATCCATCCCTGTTACGGCAGCAGGAGAGTCCCAACATACCGGAGTAGTTGCCTGATATTTCTTTTTTGAATTATCATTCACATCGTGAAGTGAAGCGCCCCAGTTTGTTCCCGTATAAACCCCGAACACCTCCGGAACAGTTATGACATTCTTCCATATTCCGTCACCTGTCCCGTATGGGTCGCCGGCACGAACGGAAGCATTGTTTGTCACAATGGTCGTACTGTGAGCCGAGTCATCAAATATACTTTCCGGATCTTGCTCCGCTGCAGAGGCAGTCGTGATAAACGTATCGGTTTTCAAAAAATCCGGCAAGATTCCGGCAGTTCCGATAACGTCAGCAGCAGGTATCAGTGCGCAGAGAGCCGCTGCAATAAGTCTTTTGCTGAAAGATTTCATCTGATTTTATCCTCCTCGTTTTTGAATTTTGATTTCCGAATTGACTGATCATCGATTTTTTCTTTATCTTCCCCCTTTCCGCTGCATACATAAACACTCTGTCTTATCCGTGCAAAAACAGGAATTTATATGTAAACACATTTTTGAAAACAGCTGCAAGATCTTTATGGAGCAATATAGCAGCTTCTTATCATCATTTTATCATAAATCGAATAAAATAAAACCCAAAATGCACGAAAGTCACGTTTTCGGCACGAATGTTGATTTTTTAGCATGAACGTCAATTGTAAACGCTTGATTTTGAGTTAGATCTGCTTTATACTTATATTAGTTGGTAGTTAGTAGTTGATGCCATAAATTCTACTTTAACTTTAAAGAGCGGTGAAGATATGGAACTGAATGTTGCAGTAATAGACGATCGTATTGAAGATATTGATACAGTAGTTTCTATGACAAAAAAATATCAGCTTGGTTATCAAGATATAAAAATAAATATTTCAAGCTTCTGCAGCGGAGAATCATTTCTCAAGCAATTTACCGCAAACGGCTTTCACGCTGTATTTGTCGATATTTGTATGGACGGAATGAACGGAATAGAACTTTCCAGGCGGCTGAGGAACTCGGATTCGAGTATCGCGATCATCTTCATGTCAACAACAACGGAATATGTTTTTGAAACTTTTATGGCAACGCCTTTCGGGTATCTTATCAAACCGTTTACCTTTGAACAGTTTTCCGAGATCATGGATAAAACAGTAGATAACTTTTCCGTTGTGAAGAAAACTATTCCGGTAAAGATCCCTCGTTCCGAAATTTCTGTTGAAACAGACACGATACTCTCGATCTTATCCAGTGGTCACAATACGAAAATACTAACGATCTCCTGCAATACTATTCGCAGTATTGATCCGTTTTCGTATTTTCAGGACAAATTATTATGTGAGAATAATTTCATAGAATGCAACAGGGGTATCATAGTGAATATGGATTTTGTATTGACTGTAAAAAACAACGATGTCGTAATGCAGGACGGAACACTCTATCCTATACGCATACGAAACAAAAAGAACGTTGTGACGGAAATCACCAAATATCTTTCGCAAAAGCTGAAAGGGGAGCTGTATCTATGAATAAGACTCTTATTATCAGATACGCTATCGAGCTTTCCACAGCACTTCCTGCGGCATTTTTGGCGATATTACCTGTCAGAGAATACAGGAGACTGATAAAAAAATATATAGCTGTTATGTTTATCATACTCATGACGACATTCATAGCAGGAGGAGCTGTGATATGCACACTGTTTGATCTGTCAACAAACATGGTGCTTACTCCGTTTTACGTTATTTTCTTTGCAGCATATAATTTCAGCTTTGAGCTGTCGTTTATCAAGAAACTGTACTGCTTTTTGACGTCTTCCATGCTGTGCGGATTTTGTGCGATGTACAGTGTGTTTTTGACAGCACCTGCCGAGCTTACAAATACGGACAATGTGTATACTGTTTCATCGGGTATTATATGCATGGGAATAACCTGCCTATTATGTGTCGTGTTGTATAGGACATTTGCTGTTAAACTTCCCGAACTTTTTGAAAATAACAGCATTGATAATATGTGGAACTGGCTGATCGCTGCACCGCTTATGATGACGCTGATCTGCGTGTGGATGACGCCGATAGATCCTAAAAACGTTATGGTGGGACGGCTGCGCATGGTGAGCACTGCCGTTTTGCTGCTGATACCTATCGTGTTTTGGTTTTTTACGCATATCCAGTGGCGAGTTGCCAAAAACATGGCTAAAAATGCCGAATTACAGCAAAGCTATGATATTCTTAAGCTTGAGGAAAAACAATATATCAACACACTCAGAGCATTTGAAGAAACACGCTCCCTGAGGCACGATTTTCGTCAGCATCTTCTGGTCATCAGCGACCTTGCGCACAAGGGAGATACGGAGAAACTCATAGAATACATCACCCCATTTATCGAAACATCGGGTAATACCCAAAAGCGGATATTTGAAAACTACACACTTAACGCAGTAGCTTGTCATTATATCGAGCTTGCAGAAAAAATGGAAACTAAAATTTTGTGGAATATAAACGTTCCCGAAACAATACCGTTTAAAGAATCGGATATTTGCGCTATGATCGGCAATCTGATAGAAAATGCGATCAATGCCGTTTCAAAGCTTCCGTGCAAAGAACGAGAAATACATTTTGCAATGGCTCTGAAACAAAATACTATGCTTATTATTTCAGTTACAAATCCGTATTATGGGATAATTGTATTTGACAAAAACGGATTGCCCAAAGCAACCGAAAATAATCACGGTATCGGGCTAAAATCTATAATGAACACAGTAAAACTTTATCAGGGCAGTATGTCGATAGAAACAAAGAATGGTTGTTTTGACGTTGGTATACTTTTGAATATTCCCGAAATGATCGGGTAAACAGCAGACACACAAAAAACGGCAAGCGGGAATTTTCTTCACTTGCCGTTTTTTGAATATCTGATAATAACATGGACATGTATCTCACTTGATCTGCCGTGGAAAAACTTAAGGCTTCCATTGTTGATTTTGCATCACATTTCTTTTTTTGCATGATATTTTTGTAGGCATACACGGCGATATATAAACTTGAATAGAGTAACGTATCATTGATCAAGCAACAAATTACCGTGCGCAATTATAATTTTTTTCAAAGGAAAATTGCAATAGCAACGTGCAACTTTTCACAGAAAATTAACAATCTAAAGATATAACCAATGCTTGAGAGTCAGTTGGCAGCAGCAA
>CADCOF010000085.1 GCA_902802975.1 uncultured Ruminococcus sp.
AGTTGTGCTTCCGTCCGGCTTATTGATGTAAAAAGGAGCGCCTACAGGTTCCCAACCGGTTGCCGCATTTCCTTTTCCTTGCGAAACTGCAGAGGTTTCGTGCTTAGCACCGGATTTTGTAGTTCTGTAAAGCTGAAGCGTCACCTTATCGGGGCGCAGGCTGTATTTATCTGTCGTATCTTCCCACTTTTTGGTAACAGTGACTGCTGTAAGCTCAAGGGTATTTTTCACTTTCAGCGCCTGATATTTTTCTTGCGCCGGTTTAAACGTATCTTTGCCATTACCGGTCAATTCTTCACCTGTAGTCGTGTAGTACGCTCTATCGTAATTATAATGACGATTTGCGTTATCAACGTCCCAGATCTCCTCAAGCTTATACTGCGCTTCGGCGCCTGTATTAGTGTAGATTGGAAGACCTGTAAATGTTATTGTACCAGTAGTTCCGGTTGCATCAGCTGTTATCTGTTGTTCTGTGCCGCCTGTATACGTAGTAATCTCTACAGGTGTGATCTTAACACTTACGTCATAATGAGCGTGATCTCCGCTGTACAATGCATTGTATCCGTTGTCTACCCACTCTTTTACTACAGTGACATCTTTTGTTTTAAGAGTATTCGTTATTGTTTCGGTCTTTGTGGTTGGCGTTGCGGTACCTGACTTGTTAAAATCGCTCCAATCAAAAGTTTCTGCACTATAGCTATTTTCATAAGCATTTGAATCGTAGCCGTTCAATACTTCATCTTTAACTTCAACAACACGGTACTTGATCGTACTCGAAGTTCCGTTGGATATTAAAGATGCCACAGAATTATTATACGAATATCCGGTCGTTGTATTGCCGGGTGTATTTACATATAACGGTAAATGCTCAAATGTTTCTGAACGATTATCCCCGCCTGTTTTCGGTTTAGATAATGTTCTCGTGTACTGATAATTTGGATGCTGAGGATTAATAAATCCGCTTACATATACGGCGCTCGCTGCGTCTTCCCAAGTTGTACCGCCGTCTATACTGCACTGCAGCTTAAATTGTATCGAATCGGGGCGGGTCTGTGTGTAATAATTTGGCGTATCGCCCACCCACAATTTGTTAGCCGTCAGACTTCCTGTAAACGGGTTGTGAGTGTTGGTAAACGAATAATCGAGCTGTTTTTCTGTCTGCACGCTGTTTGTCGTCTCGTTAACACTTGTATTCTGTGCTTGAGAAGAACTTTCGGTATATTTATCTTTATACTTGAAATTCGTTGAACCGTACTCTTTTACAGTATAATAATATTGGGTGTTATCGGGCTGATATTCGGGATAATAACCGAATGACTTACTCCAGTTTGTCTCATTTACAGTATCACTGCTTGTTAATGATGGATTAAGCGTAGTATTTGATGTTGGATCTCCGGTATATTGAGAAAGTGTAAATCCAAATGTACCTGTAGGATTGCTGCCTGTCGGTCGCAAACCGTCACGGTTGTTGTCGTCATACCACGTTTTTGCAGCTGTGTAATGTATCAGCGGGAGCGTGTTAGTCATTGTGAACGACTTCAGAACACCGTTATTATCGGTAAGTGCTGAACAAGTCGCCACATAATTCGAGCAAGCAGATTCTTGTATGAATTTTCCGTCGCAGTCGGTGCGATTGGTCGATAGATCTGCACCTGTAGTAACATCCGACGCCTTATTCTGCGTAACGGTATACGCAAGTGGTTTGTGATCTTTATCATACAAAGGCACATCGTTGATCGTTACCGAGTTTTCATGCAGATACACTCCTGAATTATCGGGGTCTTGATCGGGAACGTCAATATCGGTGTTCCACTCGGATTGGGTTACAGTATTGTTATCACATTTTAGATTTACGGCTACTTTGTAGCGCAGATCGTGGTATGCACTTGAATGATCTGTTTGTCCCCAATACTCGTCCCACGCCTGTGTTATAGTAATATTACGGCGAAGCAGACGGTTTGTAAACTCAAGAGCATAATCACCGGTGGCAGTTCCTGTCGCTACTCTGTCAACGCTCTGCTGAACATAAGTTGAACCGTTTTGAGTTTGAAGTATCTCATATGCGCCCATTGTAGCAGACGAGTAGACTTCTTTTTCCTTATAGGAGTAAAGCTTATTATCTTCGGCGTAGCGCAGCAGCAGATCGTAATTGAATGTCCACGTATCAAGGATATTGCCGGAATTAGTAGTTTTTGTGACCGTAGATTTCGTGTAAAGTTTTCCTGCGTTTTCGTCTGATGTGATCTTATTCCAGCCTGTTGATTCAGTTCCATTTTCGCTCAAAGAACCGCCGGTTGCCGTTGTGCGGTACAGATCGAATGTAACATCATCGGGACGGAGGTTGTATTTATTGTGAAGATCGTCCCAGTGCTTTGTTACGGAGACCTTTGTCAGCGGGAGAGTGTTTGTGATATTGAACTGCTCGACATACGGCTTTGTGCTGTCTGTATTGTTCACAATATACGTGCAGGTGCCTTCATAACCGTAATCGTTCTTTG
>CADCOF010000086.1 GCA_902802975.1 uncultured Ruminococcus sp.
AAAATATGCGCCGCTTAAAGATGTAGGGTTATTCCTACACTTCCCGAACATCGGGTATAAGTGGAACAGCTTTGTGCTGGAGAGCTATCTGTTTTCACACAGCCGCAGATTCAAGCTTCTGCACGCGTCTTTTGCAAGCGGCGATGTATACGGCGCAATGGTGCGTGTCGATTCGGGCATCAATGATTACAGAGAACTTGTCCTTGATGTTCTTTCACATTCGGATGCGCTGAGTTCCGAGAAGGCTGCCTTTGAGTATATTATCGACTGCGGATACCAAAAGAGAAAAGCACTGTCGGGAATGGATCGGCTGCTGAAAGAAGCAAAACTTAAAAAAGAAGCAAACAAGAAATGAGGAGTACCCCATGTACCAATACATATGGGACGAAGAAACGGGAGGGCCGCTGCTGATTACGGAGATCTCAAAATTCAGCAAAGAGCCGAGACCCGTTTATTACAGAGAATTGGATATTTTGGGATTTGACAAATACTGGAATTACCCGAAGGACGACCGTGCGCCGCTGATGTGGGCGGAGGCAAACAACTACATATATTTTGGCAGAACGGTAGCCAAAACGAAGGGCGGCTCGCTCTACACCGCGCCGGAGATCATTCTGCTTGAAGACCCCGAACCGGACGGCGGCGAGCTGAGGTTTGTGGATATTGAAAGAATGGTCGAAAAGAATGCGGAGATAATGGAGACGCTGACGCAGGAGACAATACAGGCTATCTATAATCAATATATTTTGCACAAAGATAAGGTGGATGTTTTTTATGTGGCTTTTAGTGGAGGGAAAGATAGCGTAGTCGCGTTGGATTTGGTTCAGAGAGCATTGCCGCATGATCAGTTTATAGTCCTTTTTGGCGATACAAGAATGGAATTTCCGGATACTTATGAAGTGATTGAAAAGATTTCAAAAAAATGCGAATCCGTAGGTGTTCGTTTCTATCGTGCAAGATCGAAGGTGTTACCAGCTGATACATGGAATCAATTTGGACCTCCCTCTACTTCACATAGGTGGTGTTGCAGCGTACATAAAACATCGCCTCAGATTAATTTTTTGCGTAGATATGTAGAAAATGAGCACTTTACGGGAATGGCTTTTACCGGAGTTAGGGGCAGCGAGAGTGTTACCCGTAATGATTATGACAGAATAACAAATGATAAAAAACATAGTGGACAATACAGTTTTCATGTTATATTGTATTGGTCATCAGTAGAGCTATTTTTATACATTTATTCTCAAGACTTGATATTGAATGATGCTTATAAGAAAGGTCATGTTCGAGCGGGGTGTTTGGTTTGTCCTAATTCTTCGGGTAAGCATGAATATATCAAACGATGCACATATCAAAGTGAAGTGGATAAATACCTTGAAATAATAAAAAATACAAGCGGAAAAACTTCATATTCCAAAGAAGATATGAAGGAGTTTATAAATAATGGTTTTTGGAGAACTCGAAAATCAGGTAGAGAACTTGTTTTCGGGCAGGATCGTTTTACACTTCAGTTTGATATGGTTCCTCCGCGAATTGAAACCAATGTACCAAACTTAAAGTGGGTACATTGGGGAAAAACTATAGGTGGAATAACACGAGAATCGGATAATTTATTTCAAATTAAATACAAAGAAAAAATATATAAGGTAGAGGTACAATCTACAGATAAGACTACTACTTTTTGTTTGCCTGATTGCCAAGGTTCAAAAGAAGATATTCAGTTTCAAACTCTTATGCGTAGCGTGCTTATTAAAAGTATCTATTGCGTGGGTTGCGGCGAATGTGAGGCAGAGTGTAAATATAATTGTATAGATATGAAAGAAGGAATTGTAATCGGCGATAATTGTGTGCATTGTTATCGGTGTCACAATGTAAGAGATCATTGCTTGAGATACTCGTCGATCAAAAATAAAATGAAGGAGGAAAATAAAGTGGAAACACCTGATAGATATTTTACTTTTGGTGTACGTGAAGAGTGGGTTGATACATTTGTAAAATATAAAGGAGAACGTGATTTTTGGCTTTCAGATGGTGATGGTAAAGTGCCGAACAAGAAAAAAGATGCGTTCAGAAATTTTGTGTTAGATTCAGGACTCGCAGTATACGATAGAAAAGCTGAGGGGGATAAATACACAAAATGTTTACCCACTCCTTTTGCAAAGATAATTATTGAGGAAGGTGCATCGAGTCAGGTCTCTTGGGCGTTAATGTTGGTTAACCTTGTATATACTCCTGCATTTAATTGGTTCGTGAATAATATGGAATTCGGCACTGTTTATAATCCTGATTCTATAAAATTGCGGTTAGACAATGTTATGGAAAATGATTCAAAGGGTAGAGGCAAACGTAATGTTGTTGATGCTTTGAAAGTTATTATAGCAAAGACTCCGTTAGGTACGGATGGGATTTTCGCTGAGGGCGATATTGATATCAAAGTGTCTGCGTCGGGAAATGAAACGATAACATTGAATACCATTACTCGTACCTCTTGGTCAACCCCCGACCCTCGTGTTATCCTCTACAGCCTTTACAAGTTCGCCGAAAACTGCGGTGACTACTACCAGTTTTCTCTC
>CADCOF010000087.1 GCA_902802975.1 uncultured Ruminococcus sp.
GAAGCTGCTGACGGTCTCCAGTACATGGCGATGGCCGGCTGGACTCCGCAGCAAATGCTTGATGGTTTGGACGGTGTAATGAACCTTGCAGCCGCCAGTGGTGAAGATTTGGCAACGACATCTGATATCGTAACCGATGCACTCACCGCTTTCGGACTTGAAGCGGAAGATAGCTCACATTTTGCAGATGTTCTCGCTGCCGCTTCGTCAAACGCAAATACCAATGTGTCTATGATGGGCGAAACCTTCAAGTATGTCGCTCCCGTTGCGGGTGCTTTGGGCTATAGCATAGAAGATACGGCTACTGTTATAGGCGTTCTCGCAAATAACGGTATTAAATCAAGTCAAGCCGGCACAGTACTCCGCAAGTCAATAAATAGTCTTGTTGATCCTTCAAAAAAGGCTACTACTCAAATGCAAAAGCTCGGATTTTACGCTTCCGAGACGATAGACACCTTCGATCAGCAGAAAACTGACGATCAGATGTTGAAGGTACAGAAAGCGTCTAACGCCGCAGAAAAAGCACCGTTATCGTATTGTCTTATTGGGTCGATCAAATAATATCGTGCATGATATAAAAAAAGTTGCATGATAGAACTTGACGTCTTTTGTCAGATGTGTTATAATTATTTCGTTGAACGAGGGGGAGAATAACAGTGCTTAAGTTTATTAAAGAACGCATTCAAGATTATAATGCGAATTTCTTTATCAATGAAATTGTCAGTGCTTCTAAGAATCTCGGAATTCTTGAAGCCAAAATAACTGCCTATAAATTCAACAGTATTTTAATTCCTATCTTGCATACAAAAGAAGCATTATCTTCTATGTATATTGAAGGAACTCAAGCAACTATTTCTGATGTTTATGAAAATACCGTAATGCCTAAAGAGAGCGATGCCGCTATGATGCGTGAAGTCAATAATCACACGAAAGCGTTGATATTTGGTGCAGAGCATCTGCGGGTGGATAATTTTTCTCACAGTTTTATTTGTAAACTACATAAAATTATGTTGGATGGAATACTGGCAAGCAGTAAATATTTAGGAAAATATAAAACTGTTGACAACAGGATCGAAAACAGCGTTGGCACTGTTGTTTTTGTACCGCCATCTCATTTAGAAACAAAGAAGTATATGACAGAATTAATCGAATTCATGAATAATTCCTCAGATGGTATCCCCCCACTGATAAAAGCAGGAATAATTCACTCTCAATTCGAGTCTATACACCCGTTTTTTGACGGAAACGGAAGAGTTGGACGTTTACTGGTAAGTCTCTATTTGTTCAAGGCAAAGGTTATAAATTTCCCATTTTTTTATATAAGTGAAGCAATAAGTCAAGATAAATCGGTCTACTACAATATGCTTACAAAGTCTCGTCAAGATACTTATGACGAATGGTTGAAGTACTTTCTGAAAAAGATTTGTGTTCAAACCGCAACTCATATCGGATACATTGACTCTTTGAACGATCTGTACGAGGAAACAAAAAAATCGGTACAGAAGTGTATTAACAGCCCGAAATACGACGCTATTATTGAGTGTTTGTTTACACAACCCATTCTAACCGCTAATTATTTAGAAGAAAAACTCAGTATTTCTCATGGACAGGCTGTCAGATACCTGAATACACTTTGTGAAAAAGGTATATTGCTCGGCGATGATAGGAAACGCGGAAGAAAGTTTTACTTTGGAGCGTTGATGGATCTCGCCGGGAGGATATAAATTTATTCTTATAGGAAGGTGGAATGTCTATTGATTGTATATTTTGGACAAAGAAAAAACGCACAGTCGAAACTGTTGCAGCAGTTTTGACCTATGCGTTTGAATGTTATGCGTATTGCACAACCTAGATCGAGTTGATAATAGCATAATATTCTTTTTTTGTCAATAGGAAAAATCAACAAAATTACTACAACAATATTGACAAGGAGATTATTTTATTTATGACTAAAAATTTAATAGACGATGGATTTAGGGCTGATTTGGTTTCGAAGGCTTTTTTCGATGGTATTCTTGAGATCCCAATCATCGAAAAGCCGGAGAAAATCGTCATTCCCGAAGGTATTGTGCCTTTTTCTCTCCGCGAGCGTGATAAGGAACACAAATGTTTTATATGCTTTTATGAGCATGACATTCGATTCTCGGATTGCTTGACGGCTGCGGATAATTATGTTGAGGAATTGAGCGAATATCCGGGGATTATTTCACCCGATTGCTCTCTGTACATCGACATGCCGCTATGCTTGCAGATCGCCAACGTGTATATGAACCGTGCTATCGGACATTATTTTCAGAGCAAGGGAATGTATGTTGTTCCGAATATTCGTTGGGGAGATGAAAGAACCTACACCACTATCGAGCTTCCCGAGAAAGTTGCATTTCTCGGCGCACCTAAACGCAGCATTGTATCGGTAGGTACATACGGCTGTGTCAAGAGCAAGGAAGCGAAAATGTATTTTCGTGAAGGCTTGACAGCAATGATCGATGAGCTTGAACCGGAAGTTGTGCTTGTTTACGGTTCTATGCCAAGATATGTTTTCGAGGGTCTCGAAAACCGTACACGTTTCGTGAATTACCCCGATTGGATCACCTACAAGAAAGCAGGTGGTAGATAATGGGTACGACTAAGAGCGGAAGGTACCTTAATACAAAAGGCTCCGGCAGAAGTGTAAGCGACTTTGCACTTGTACATTCAAATGAGGGCGATTTTGTTAGGAAACAGATTCGCATAAACGGTAGACCGGCGATACAGCTTAGGCTTGGAAACGGCGGTCACGGCCAGAAGGGGATGGAGTTGCTCGACAAGTACGGGATAGAATACCATGTTGTGAAAACATATCCGAATGGTGTTCGTGTTGGGTATGTTCCA
>CADCOF010000088.1 GCA_902802975.1 uncultured Ruminococcus sp.
AAAGGAGTCGTGCCGGGCACGACGGGGGTGCGGTCTGCCAGTGGCAGACGTTGCCGTCGGGGACGGTTCCCAACCGAAGGCAACAGCACCGACCGAGCCGGCAGGCGAGACCCACGCGCGCACTAAAGCAACTATAACGAGAAAGTAAAAACGCGTATTGGGAGCGGCGACACGCCGGGCGGCACGCCGCTTATTTACAGGTTGGTAACACTTGGTTACACTTTGATGACGTTCATTGATTTGGAATGATGAATTGTGTTATAATTCGAGGTAGATGTTTTTATAGTACCGATTTAAAAGGGTTGATAAAAGATGAAAAAAATAGGTTTTGATAATGATAAATATCTAAGACTGCAATCGGAGAAAATTCTGGAGCGAATAGGTCAGTTCGGCGGCAAACTGTATATGGAGTTTGGCGGAAAGCTGTTTGACGATCACCATGCTTCCCGCGTTCTTCCCGGTTTTGAGCCAGACAGTAAAGTTCGAATGCTTTTGAAGCTAAAGGACAAAACCGAGATCATATTCGCAATAAATGCCGGTGCAATCGAACAAAATAAAATGAGAAGTGATATCGGTATTACTTACGATATGGATATCCTTCGTTTGATGGATAAGCTTAAGGAAATAGGACTGTATGTCGGCAGCGTTGTTATTACACAGTATAATCATGAGCCGTCAGCCGATAAGTTTAAAGCGCGTCTTGAAAATCTTGGCGTGAAGGTCTATCTGCATTACATAATCGAGGGCTACCCATCAAATCCTCAGTTTATCGTTAGTGAAGACGGTTTCGGTAAAAATGATTATATCGTTACATCGCGTCCGCTGGTCGTGGTTACTGCGCCCGGTCCGGGCAGCGGCAAAATGGCAACTTGTTTGTCGCAGCTGTATCATGAGAACAAACGCGGAGTGAAGGCGGGCTATGCTAAGTATGAGACGTTCCCCGTTTGGAGCATGGAGCTTATGCACCCGATAAATCTTGCTTACGAAGCTGCAACGGCCGACTTGAACGATGTAAATATGATCGACCCGTGGCATTGGCAGGCATACGGCAAAACAACCGTAAATTACAATCGTGATGTCGAAGTCTTTCCGGTGCTGAACGCTATATTTACAAAAATATACGGCGAATCACCGTACAAATCGCCTACCGATATGGGCGTTAATATGGTTGGTTTTGCTATAACCGACGATGAGGTTATCCGCGACGCGTCAAAGCAGGAGATAATTCGCAGATATTACGACGCGCTTGTAAAACATAAAGTGACAGGAACCTCGCTCGATGAAGTGAAAAAAATAAAAATGCTCATGGATCGTCTTGAAATAACTAAGGATGATCGAAAAGTAGCCACTGTTGCAAATAAACTTTCGGAAAATTACAGAGATCCCGTTGCTGCTATCGAGCTTAATGACGGAAGAATAGTTACCGGAAAAACAACAGAACTTTTGGGCGCGGTTTGTTCAATGATGCTTAACGCGCTTAAGGTGCTTGCAGGTATAGATGACGAAATTTTGCTTTTGCCAAAAGATGTAGTTCGCGCAATACAAAACTTAAAAATAAATGTCATGAAAAATCAGAACCCGCGCATGCATGTTGATGAAGTTCTCGTTGCGCTTGCAGTCAGCGCGGAAACAGACAGTAATGCTAAACTTGCGTTGGAACAAGTGTCAAAGCTAAAAAATACGCAGGTTCACTCTGTTGTGATTTTGTCGCATGAAGATACCGACATTTTCCGCAGACTTGGTATTGACCTGACATGCGATCCGCAGTACGAATCAGATAAGCTGTATCATAGATAATCATAATAATCGTCGGAGTAAAATACTTCGGCGATTATTTTTGCTGAGTTTTCCACATTTAATTAAATTGATGTGGAAAACTTGGTGAATAAATTTGCTTAATCATTATGGTTATTATAATAATATATACATTAATATAACCGCAGATGGGAATGTCCCCCGGGTCTCACCTGCCGTCGGGGAAGTTGCCAACCGGTTCGGTCGGCTGGGAGCCGTTCCCAACGGTGCTTCGTCTTCGACGAGGTCTCCACTGGAGACCCGCACCATCTATAGGCGGCGGGTTCCATCCCCACGTTCAGTAGGGGTATAAATTTCCTACTGAACGAACAAAGCCTTCGGCTTTGTCTCTGCTTTAAATAGGAATTCCGACGCTGAAAACACAACGTCGGAATAATCTTAAATATTTATTTGTAATTGTTCAAAACATCTTCGATATATGCAATTGCATCATCATTTGAATAAACCATGTTTGATTCAGGAAGCGATTCGATAAAATCAAAGACTATCGATACAATATTGACATTGGACAAGCTTAGAATTGATCTCGTACCGTCTTTGTCGTTGGAGATAACAAAAACGTGGTCAGTTTTATATCCTGCGCCCAAAAAGCGCAGACCCATAGGAGGATCAAATTCATTTTCATTGATCATATAGAATACTTTGTTTCCCGTATGATTCTTCATTTTATCAAGAATAATGCTAATTATCTCAACTCGTCGTTCAGGAGAAATGACTAAGCCAAGAGCTTCGGGTATCTCTGCTATTTTTCCTGTTTCCAAAAATGAGTGAAGACCTTTTTTTGTAAAAAACGATACCTGTTTGTTGGTCTTAAATGTCTCAAAAAAGCCATCAATAAAAACAGATATTAATTTCAAAATGTCCGATTGACCTTTCATTTTCTCTATGCACATCGACAACTCATCTTTTGTAATGTAACTTAAAACACATGGTTCGTAGTCAAGTGAATAAAAAAGATTACCCATAAACGATTGAGTTTTTTGAACGATCGAACAGTAATGTTTTAAGTAATCGCCAACTGTTTCTATATGGCTGATGAACGAGGTACTGTTTTTGATTTTCTCGTCAAATACCTTACTGTAAAGCTCTATGACCTGATGCTTGTTTGTGAGAAATGCCGTTGTAAAGTCTGCCGAGATAGACATGCTGTATTGTCCTGTAATGATGTGAAAGGGCATTAACTCATTTGTTAAGTATCCACTTGTATTGTAGTACGCCTTGTAGTTAGTATTGAGCATAAATATTGGATAAATATCTTTTGCTGTGGTTATGTAGTAAGTTAACGGAGATGGAATTTGATCGACTGCCGCAAGCGAGTATAAATGATCTATATCAAGTGTTGGACTGGCCGACGTTATTGTAAATACGGCTGATGTCAAAAAAGAGTCATCAGGTTTGCTGATAATACGTATTTTTTCTCCGTTAGTTTGAGCTTTAAGCAAAATTATAATGATAGCGTTGCGTACAGACGCCAAACTTTGGAAATAAGCAAGATCGTTGCTGTTGCCAAATGATTCAGGAAGATCAAGGTTGATGTTAGTTATTTTGACCTGCGGAATATTTGTAGTAATGCTTAGATCACTGAGGAGTTCCTTGGCTATTTGTCTTGATTTGAATTTATCTGCGCCCAGTTTATCATATAGATACGCGTCATATAGATTTTGAGCGTCTTTTTTTTCAACATAAAACGCCGAAATAATTTTGTTGAGTTCGTCAAACTCGATTTTAAATTTACCCTTTCGAATGCGATTGATTCTGGTTCTTTCTATCCCCGTCATCGCGGAGACTTTTACGTCACTGAATTCCCCTATGACGTTATCTAATAATTGCAAAAAATTATTTTCCATAATACGATCCTCTTTTACTTACTATAAACGAGCAAATTTTGAATTGTTCATCATTTTGTACAACTCACTCAGTCACCTTCGGTGAAAGCGTCTCCGCTCCTGCGTTGGTTGGCTGGGAGCCGTTCCCAACGATGCTGTTGCCAAAGGCGTGACGGAAGGAGAAATACAAGAAATTTTTGCTCAATTAAAGTTACTTATTAACACAAAGTATGCTTTATCACTTTAACGTTTTAAAGTACTGAATTTATTAAGGCGAAAAATACTACTTAACAAATCTTTTAGTACTGATAATACTATATTGTGTTAATTACTCTGAATTATTCTGTATATTTGCATGGTTTTTGTGATAAATAAATAAAAATCTCTAACTATATATTATCACAAACTCGATCAAAATGCAATAGTTCGATAATTTATTCGAAACAAAAATTTTAAAAAAATCGCTGCCCGAGAAAGAGCAGCGATAAAATGATAAAGAATGTGCGAACGAGTTTAAAAGAGTTAAGCCTTATTAACGGAACCGAAAAGCTCCATTTTCTCTTTAACAGTAGCCTTGATAGCCTCGAATCCGGGGTTGAGAAGCTTTCTGGGGTCGAAGCCCTTGCCCTGAAGGTCTTTGCCCTCTTCGATGTACTTTCTTGTAGCCTCCTGGAAAGAGAGCTGGCATTCTGTGTTAACATTGATCTTGGAAACGCCGAGTGTAATAGCCTTCTTGATCATGTCAGCGGGGATACCTGTACCACCGTGGAGAACGAGCGGCATCTCGCCTGTTTTAGCCTGAATAGCGTCAAGAGTCTCGAATGAAAGACCCTGCCAGTTCTCGGGGTACTTTCCGTGAATGTTGCCGATACCGGCAGCAAGCATGTCTACGCCGAGATCAGCGATAGTTTTGCACTCTTCGGGATCAGCGCACTCGCCCATACCTACAACGCCGTCTTCTTCGCCGCCGATAGAGCCAACTTCGCATTCTATTGAAAGACCGAGATTATGAGCAACGTTTACAAGCTCTTTAGATTTTGCGAGGTTCTCTTCAAACGGATAATGAGAACCGTCAAACATGATCGAAGTAAAGCCTGCCTTGACGCACTTGTAGCAGCCTTCGTATGTACCGTGATCAAGATGAAGAGCTACCGGAACAGTGATGCCGAGTGACTCGTCCATTGCCTTTACCATTGCGGCAACTGTAGTGAAGCCTGTCATGTATTTGCCCGCGCCTTCGGATACACCGAGGATAACCGGGGAATTAAGCTCCTGAGCTGTTAAAAGAATAGCCTTTGTCCACTCAAGGTTGTTGATGTTAAACTGACCTACTGCGTAATGACCTGCCTTAGCCTTTACGAGCATGTCTCTGGCGTTTACTAACATTTTTTTCACACTCCTGAAAATATAAATCCGGAATCAGTAAACAGGAACAGCCTGCCATATGACTCTAGATTCAATTATACTATATAATCGGAAAAATATAAAGTCTTTAGACAAAAAAATTATGAATTTTTTTAAATCGGTCTTGTATAGATTGTGTAATTAGGTTATAATAAATACATGAGTGTAATTTTTTAAAAACAGTGGTGTAACGGTTGTAAAGCAAAGTGTAATTTTTTAGCCAATACCGAAGCTGCGAAAGGAAGGAATTGAATGTTTGCAAGAGATATCGGGATTGATCTGGGCACAGCGAATACTCTTGTGTATATAAAGGGCAAGGGTATAGTGATGAGAGAGCCGTCGGTAGTTGCCGTTGACACAAGAAATGACGAGGTTTTGGCTGTAGGAACGCAGGCGAAGGAGATGCTCGGGCGCACGCCGGGTTCAATAATAGCAGTGCGTCCTTTGCGTGAAGGAGTAATAGCGGACTTTGACATAACCGCCACAATGCTTGAAAAATTCATTCGCTCAACGACTCACACGGGGATATTCAGTCATCCGAAGATAGTCATTGCGCTGCCCTCGGGTGTAACGGAAGTTGAGCGTAGAGCCGTTGAAGACGCAGCGGAAAGCGCGGGCGGCAGAAATATTGAGCTGATGGAAGAGCCAATGGCAGCCGCGCTGGGCGCAGACCTTCCCGTATTTGAGGCAGTGGGGTCTATGGTGGTAGACATTGGCGGAGGAACGAGCGAAGTAGCGGTGATAAGCTATGGAGATATAGTTCACTCATGCAGTGTACGTGTAGGCGGCGACAAGCTGGACGAGGCGATAATAAGCTACATAAAGAAAACTTTGAATGCTGCTGTAGGTGAACGCACAGCAGAAGATGTAAAAATACTGATAGGTTCGGCGTATCCATACGAAAACGAAGAGCCTATGGAGATAAAAGGGCGCAATCTGGCGGACGGAATGCCGCTTACGATAAGCATTACTCCCGCGCAGGTGAGAGATGCTTTGGCGGACAGTCTTGCAGTGATAATTGACGCGATAAAGCAGACGTTGGAGCTGACTCCACCGGAGCTTTGCGCAGATATACTTGACAGGGGAATTATGCTGACAGGCGGCGGCGCGCTCATCAGAGGCATAGACAAGCTGATCTCACAAGAAACTAACGTACCCGTATACATAGCTAAGTCGCCGCTCGACTGCGTTGCTCTGGGTACCGGCAAACGCCTGGAAATGGACGAAGACACCGACTACTACGGCGACTACGAATAGGCGGGCATGCGCCCGCGGGCAATTCCGTCGGACTGTATTCTTAACGTAAATCATCTCCGCGGCAGGCATGCGCCTGCGGGCAATTCCGTCGAGCTGTATTCTTAACGTAAATCATCGCCGCGGCGGGCATGCGCCCGCGGGCAATTCCGTTGAGCTGTATTCTTAACGTAAATCATCGCCGCGGCAGGCATGCGCCTGCGGGCAATTCCGTCGAGCTGTATTCTTAACGTAACATCGCCGCGGCGGGCATGCGCCCGCGGGCAATTCCGTTGGAATGTATTGTTAACGTATGTCACAGATGACGTAGGGGGTACGACAGGTTTGACGTATGTACCTACGTCAGGAATGACGTACAAAGAAATAAAGAAAATAAAGAGTAAAGATAGAGGCTGTCTACTCTCGATGACCGTAATGATATGTTAATTCGGATTGCACAGGGGTTTCAATCTGATACTTTCTGATACTTTTGTCACAGTCTGCATTCCTAGTTCCGAATTAAAAAGGTAATAGTATGAAGAAACAAGATTATTTAAAAAAAATACTTACAACAACATTTATTGTATTGATAGTTGTTGCTGCAGTGACGGCTGCTGCCGGCAAAAATATTTTTACCGATATATACAGTGCCGTTATGAAGCCTTTTCAGCAGACAGCTGCTGCGGTTTTTGAAGACCCTTCTTCCGGGAAAACGAAAGAAGAGCTTGAGATTGAAAATGAGGAATTACATTCGGAGGTTGACGAGCTTTTACAGCGCGTTATAGATTACGATGATATAAAGAAAGAAAATGAATTATTGCGTAAATATTATGGTATAAAAGATGACCACCCCGACTATAAAGTTGCTGTTGCAGACATTATCCGCAGAGACCCGAATGATGATTTTTACGGATTTACTATCGATAAGGGCAGTCGTGACGATATACAAAAAAATGACCCTGTAATTATCAACAGCGGGCTTATCGGCTTTGTCAGCGAGGTAAGCATTACTACATCAAAGGTGACTACTCTGCTTTCGCCCGAGGCTAAAGTCGGCGCAATGGATATGAAAACCCATGACAGCGGTATCGCAACAGGAAGTGCCAATTATTGTGATGAAGGTGAGTTTACTCTTTCGGTAATTTCTGCCGATAACAAAATAAAAGAGGGGGATATTGTTGTCACCACAGGTGTGGGCGGCGTGTATCCTGCCGGGCTGGTTGTCGGAAAGGTGCAAAAGCTTGATTACAGCGTATTTGACACTACTCCTTATGCAGTCATAAAACCGTATGACGACATTCGCACTATCAGTGATGTGGTGGTTATAACAGATTTTGAGGGAAAAGGCGTTATTGAAGAGGCAACCGATACCGATAAAAAAGACAAAGGGTGAAGTTTGTGCAAACCGGTAAATACTATCGCCGAATACTATACGCGGCAGAGCTTGTGGTTCTTTTTTTAATCGAGGGTACGCCGGGCGTGCTGCCTCATCTCTACAATGTAAAACCTCTTTTGCTGGTGCCGTTGGCTGTGTCGGCAGCGGCTTTTGAAACGCCGCTTTTTTCGCTGTATTTTGGAGTATTTTGCGGTTTAGTTATAGATTCAGCGTCAGGCGGCGTTATGGGACTGACCTCGATAATAATAGGTTTTATTTGCTATTATGAATCAACATGGAACAAAAAGTACATAAAGAATAACATATATTTAGTTTTGTTATATAGTGCTGCTGCTTGTGTTTGTGTTGTGGAAATGAAGTTTTTTGTTTTTTGCTTTATTCGCAGATACGTCGGTTCGGATATTCTTTTGAAAGATCATTATTTAATGCGCGCGCTGTATACTTGGGCGTTTACTCCGATAGTGTATTTGATCACGCTTGCAGCGTCCAGATGTTTCAGAAAAGAGAAGCGTAAAATCAAAGTAAAAAGACGAAAGCATGTCCCGCATTCGCAGCGTTCAAGCGCAAGCAGACGAAGAGCAAAGAGGAACCCGATATGAACAGAGAAGATCATTCAAACGATATTGCGTCATTTCGCGCCGCAGTTTGCGCTTTACTTACGGTAGTTGTGTTTGCTGTTTTTGCAGTGAGACTTTTTTCATGGCAGGTAATGAAAAGTGACGAAGCGGAGGATACATCTCTGTCGTCAACGTCGTACATTATGACCACTAACGCAGGCAGAGGAGAAATAATGGATCGTAACGGTGATGAACTTGCTGTTAACGATGCAGGATACAATATTATTTTTAATAAGCTGTACATGAAAGAAGACAGCGAAAATGAGGTCATTCATAAATTAATTGATCTTATGAATATACGCCATGAAAAATGGATTGACGCATTGCCTATTGCCATAGATAAAGACGGAAATTATTATTTTATGGAGGGCAATGACGCCACAATTGATTTTATTAAAAGTAAAAGTATGCTTGATATGAACCGCTATGCGACAGCGGATGATTGTATGGCGGCATTCGAGGAGCGTTTTGGACTTGACAAAACTTCGTATACACAAAAAGAAAAGCGCGATATAATCAGCGTTCGTTATAATATGGAATACAGAGGTTATTCAAATTCGACTGTATATCGTTTTGCCGAAAACATCAGTCGGGATATGATTGCCATTGTGCTTGAGAATTCGCAGGGTTTTCCGGGTGTTGAGTGTTCGGGTACTTTTTTCAGATACTACAACAAAGGTGATCTGATACCTCATCTTATTGGTACAGTGGGTTCAGTTTCGGAAGAGGAGCTGAAGAGCCTTTCGAGCAAAGGTTACACAACAGAGGACAAAATAGGGAAGAGCGGCATAGAGGCCGCGCTTGAAGAATATCTTCGCGGAGTGAGCGGAGAAAAGCGTATTACAAAGACGTCTGATGGTACAATTGTCGATGAGGTGGAAACAGTCAAGGCTGTTCCGGGAAATAACGTGTATTTGACGATAGATTCAAAGCTGCAAAGCGCAGTGAATGCATCGCTGAAAAAATACGTTACAGCTGCGGGAAAGGAATATTCCGACTGTGTTGCGGGTGCTGCCGTAATGATTGATGTAGATGATTTTTCGGTTTTGGCTTGTTCTACATATCCATCATTTGATGTTCAAAAATATCTTTCAGATGAAAAGTACTATCAATCTTTAATTGAAGATCAGACACTTCCGCTTTTTGACAGATCGCTCACGGGTAATTTTATCATAGGTTCAACGTTTAAGCCCTGTGTTGCGGCGGCAGCATTGGAAGAAGGAGTAGTTACAGGAACCTCCACAGTATTTTGCAGTCAAAATTATGATTATTACAAGAATGATGTAATTAAGTGTATGGGATATCATTCGAGTGAGAACGTAAAAGATGCGCTGAGAGATTCATGCAATTACTACTTTGCAGATGTAGGAAGAAGACTTGGCATTCAGTCAATGGATCTTTATGCGGAGCGTTTCGGGCTTGGCGTTGAAACGGGCGTTGAGGTTTATGAAAGCACAGGTATACTTGCCGGGCGAGATTCCACAGTGTGGTTTGAAGGAAATACGTGTCAGGCAGCAATAGGGCAGTCTGATAACGCGTTTACGCCGATTCAGCTTGCCGTATATGCAGCCACGATTGCAAATGACGGCGTCAGGCTTAAGGCGCATTTTGTGGATAAGATTACGGACTATACCGGCAAAAAGGTAATCTTAGACAACAGTAAATCGCCCGAAGTAGTTGAGACGGCGGGCGTATCCACAGAAAACATGAAGCTTGTCAAGGAAGGTATGAGACAGGTGGTAACGTCCGGAACAGCGAAGGACGTTTTTTCAAAATATAAAATACCGATAGCTGCGAAAACAGGCACTGCGGAGAACATCGGAACGGACAATGTGACGTTTATAGCATTTGCGCCGTATGATAAACCGCAGGTTGCTCTTGCTGTTGTGATTGAGCATGGCGGAAGCGGAAAGTATTCGATGAATACAGCAAAAGAGATGCTGGATGCCTATTTCAAGAAAACCTAAGCGGGGCGGGCATGCGCCCGCGGGCAGATCGCACACGGACTTTGTGCTGTAGTAGCTTTTTCACCTGCGCCCTGCATTATGTCTAACGCGTGTTGAAAATTTGTGTTTAACATAGAGTCAGAGCGCGTACCGGGAGCGGCAGCATGCCGCCGGACGCGGGCAGTACGCGCTCAAACTATGTGCAAACATAAACTGAAAAAACCGCGCCCAACGTTGTGCTTGACGCGTTATGTTAGACGCGTGCCTTGATGTTGTTTTTTATTAGCATACAATCGAAAGTTTTCGCCAAGCCTTTTTCAAAAGGCTTGCGGGGTTTGGGGCAGAGCCCCATTGAAAAAGCATTAAAGGTGGAGGAAAATGAGTAATTATTCTCACAGAGGTTATGAACATAGAACGGGAACATATGGGCGCAGAAGAAAGAAAGCGTCCGGATTTCGTTCAAAGAATAAAACAGGAAAAGCAGCACAGATTACTGCTCTTGTAACTGTGGTGATATTTGCTTTTGTGCTTTTGTATCTGTTCGCGGATAATATTTCACCTTTTGTACATTCGATAAAAAGCGTAGAACGCCCGCCCGTTGTAAGTGAGCCTACAAAGCCGACAACTGCCGACACACCCGAAAGCAGCAATAATAACATTATTGATAAAGATAATGTTAATACGCAGGATATACCGTTAAAAAAAGCCGAGGGATATTTTGATTACGTAAACAAAAAGATTTTTATTTCAAACGGTTCCGGATATACTATTTTTAAGGGTATTGATGTTACTGCGAAAAATTACGCGGCGGTGCTTAATAGCATATCGTCATCTGTGCCGTCAAAAGTCAAATTGTGTGCCGCGGTTATTCCGACAAAGACAGATGTAAGTCTTGATGGTGTGATCGAGGGGTCTCATTCGCAGAGCGAAAATATAAATATTATCAAAAATTCATTGTCTGATAATGTAAATTTTATTAATATAATAGATATGTTGATTGATTATAATGACGAATATTTATATTATCGAACAGATGGTGCGCTTACGGCTATGGGAGGATATTATGTATATAATGCAGTAGCCCCGGAGCTTGGAGTTGACGTGAAGAGTATTTATACGTTAAGTGAGCTGTCAAAGAAAAAGGGCAGCATTTCGCCGTTTTATGGTGAATATTCAGCATCTACTACAGACAAGATAAACCAACCGAACGGCAATATTGAGCTGTACAAAAACAGTGATACGGTGGAGTATTATAAGCTGCCTGTCCATTACAATTGTTATAAGAGAAGTCTTGACGGAAGCTATTCACTTGAGTATGATCTGTTCAAAGAGATAAACATTTCAGATGATCCGCTTGAGATATTTCCTTCCTACAAAACGCCGCTTTTGTACATAGAAAATACGCAGAAAAACAACGACAACAAGCTGCTTGTCGTAAAAGATCATGCAGCGGAGCCATTGATTGGTTACCTTGTGCCTCATTTTAAAGAGGTGCATTGTGTGGATGTGTCGCTGCTTGGAGAAAGCGTTACATCGTATATTAATAAAAATGAGATAACGCATATTTTAATTATTAATGGTATTGAGGATGCAAACAACTCACTTTACTGCCAGAGATTGAGGGATTTATTTGACAACAGCATTTCAAATTAACAGCTACAGAAATAACAATTACATAGGCGGCGACAGTATGCTGGGGCGCAAGATTGACGTGAAGGTCGTATCTTCAATTCCGTATGCAGGTCTTTACAGCGGCTATTATATGTCGGGACCGAGGAGGAAGAATGTATTCTTGTTAAGCAAGGAACGCCCGGGGGATCATGTTTTTTGTACTGTCATAGCAATAGCGCAGGGGCGAAATTCCACACAAATGAAGCTGATTGCCGCGCCTGAGGGGCAAATATATTATGAGCCTCTCATCAAAAAGAGATTGAGAAGACTTCGGAACTTCCGTGTCGGAAAACTCAGCTGTCTATATGAAAAATCATGCGGGGCGATAGTATTTTACCGTGCGAAAGACGAACTTGAGGTACTTCTTGTAAAGAATCGAAACGGTCGATACTGGTCTTTCCCGAAAGGTCATGTTGAACTTGGAGAGAACGAGCGTCAGACTGCTGTTCGTGAGATCAAGGAGGAAACAGACCTGGATGTTGTGATTCAGCCGGGATTTCGTGAAACGAGCGATTACTGTCCTTTTGGGAAGGTTCGCAAGCGTGTAGTTTTTTTCTTGGCTGAGGCAAAAAAACGCGATGTACATATTCAGGAGAGTGAGATAGATTATTATATCTGGGTTCCGTTTTCAAAAGCGCGCAGCATGTGCAGCTATGACAATGATCTTCGTGTGATAGACAAAGCGGAGCGATATCTCGGGGGTATGTAAGAATGGACAATACAATAAGCGATAAGGAGAGGGCGCAGCTTGCAGTAAATGCGCTGAAAGAGGCGTATCCGGAAGCTGTGTGTTCGCTTGTTTACAAAAAGCCACACGAACTGCTGATAGCTACAAGGCTGTCTGCGCAATGCACAGACGCCAGGGTCAACATGGTGACTCCCGCACTTTTTGAGCGATACAAAACACCCGCAGATTTTGCAGCAGCGGACCTTGATGATGTTGAGAAGCTGATAAAAAGCTGCGGGCTTTTCAAAACCAAAGCGCGTGATATTGTCGGAATGTGCAAAATGATTTGCGATACTTTTGACGGAAAAGTTCCCGATACTATCGAGAATCTTACTATGCTGCCGGGTATCGGAAGAAAAACTGCAAATTTAATCATGGGCGATGTGTACGGAAAGCCTGCCGTTGTTGTCGATACTCATTGTATCAGGATTACATCGCGGCTTGGTTTTCATGACATAAAAGACCCGGTGAAGATCGAAAAAATACTAAAAGATCTGCTGCCTACGAACGACTCAAATGATTTTTGTCACAGGCTGGTTTTACACGGAAGAGCTGTTTGCACTGCGAGAAATCCCAAGTGTAATGATTGTGTTATGAAGGATTTTTGCAAATATGCTGAAATTTTGATTAAATAATCACTAAAAATTAAAACAATATATATAATCAAAATATACAGAACTAACAAAGATTACAAACTTTAACAAAAACGGTTGCATTTCTGTAACTTTCTGTTATAATATATATAGTAAGTTTTTACAGTCATGTAACTATTGAGTGAGACAGCTTATATACCTTAATGGTTTGGAAACAATAGCTGTTGTGAATAATAGGGGTTGTTAGTTAATGTCAGATTTTGAAAGAGATGATTTCGATATAACTCCCGAACTGCTTGCAAACTTCTCAACGGACGAGCCTTATCAAGAGTATTCGTACGAGGAAGACGAGAAGAGCATTGAACAGATCAGGGAGGAGAGATTTCGCAGGCAGGAGCAGCGCAGGCTGAACAAGATCAGAAAAAGACGTTCGGCTATCAAGAATTATTTTATGCCTTTAGCGGCGCTTATTATGCTCGTAAGTACCGTTTTATATATGAATTCACTCCAGTTTGGTCTTGTTGTGTCCTACAAAAACGAGCAGCTGGGTGTTGTTGAGAATGCCGACGTCCTTAAAGAAGCCACAGGCATTATCGATAGTCGGATTATAAATAAAAGTCTCGATTCACTTGAGGCAGAGCCACAGTATAAGGTAGCTATTGTCAAGAACGGTTCGGAGTTCAAGAATTCTTCCGAGCTTAGTCAAAAGATAATATCGAAGGACACGCATCTTGAGGACGAGGTGTGCGGTATTTTCGTTGACGATGAGTTTATCGGCGCAGCGGCTACAGAAGAAGAAGCCGAGGAAGTTCTTTATTATCTATTAGAAAACAGAAAACGTGATGCAGCGAATCTTGGAACGGTAAAATCTGTTGAATTCAACAGCAGTGTGGTATCTGAGGTAGGATTATACGCAAAGGACAGTGTTGTAGACAAAACAGTGTTGAAAGACAGACTTGTCAATAATGTGGATATCAGTTATAAGATTACCGTTTTGGAGGAACAGCAAGTAAAGATCAGGTACAAGACAGAGTACAAGGCGGACGCATCCAAGCCGTCGGGGTATGAGAAGGTTACGACAAAAGGTGTGCTTGGTGAAGGTGTAGCTACAAACGAGACAGTATACATTGATGACGAGAAAATCTCGTCGGAGCATGTAAAGGTCGTAGCGACAAAAAAGCCTGTCAACCAGGTAGTCACGGTATCGCCGGACAGCCCACGTCTTGGTGAGAACGATGACGATGACACAAATACGGATAAGCCTGAAGAAACCGCAGAAAAGAAGCCTGAGAAGGTAGATACAAAGACTAACACTGATACAGATTCAGACTTAGAAGAAAAAGATAACAGCAAGTCTGAAAATGTGAGTGATACAAATACAAGCACAAACGATAATACTGATACAGACAAGCCGGAAAGCAGTGAAAGCAGCGAAACGCAGGAGAAAAGCTCAGATTTCATAGTACCGACAATTGGTTATATTACCGGTGAGTTTGGCTATGAAGGCGAGTCATTTCACAAGGGTATGGATATTGGAGCCGGTGAAGGAACTCCTATAGTAGCGTCTGCCGCAGGTGTTGTGACAAATGTAGTATTTGACTACAGCAGCGAAGGGCTTGGCTGTTATATAACGATAGATCACGGTAACGGATACACCAGCACTTACGCTCAGTGCAGTGATATCTATGCTGAAGTGGGGCAGACTGTTGAACAAGGACAGACAATTGCTGCTGTCGGCTCAACCGGTGACTCCACGGGTCCCCATCTGCATTTTAGAATGATGTATGGTGGAGAGTATGTTAATCCCGCTAACTACTTATATTAAGATAAATAACCCCAAAACAAAACAGGGAAGGGACACATCGAGAGATCGTGTGTCCCTTCCCTGTTTGCAGCGTGTCGTTTGCTTCCGGTAAGCGATTATGCTTTTAAATTACGCATGAATCTATTTGTGCAAATCATGCTTTCGCTTTCATCAGTTCCTCAAATTCGGAATCACTGACATTATATTGCTGTGCTGCTGCCGAAAGAGGTAAAAGACCA
>CADCOF010000089.1 GCA_902802975.1 uncultured Ruminococcus sp.
AACGTATCGCCCGCGTCCAACAAAAAAGTAGGGCGCAGGTGAAAAAGTTTCTGCTTATATAAAGTTCGTGTGCGTATTGGGAGCGGCAGCATGCCGCTGCCCGCTTGAATAATGCTAAAAGTTTTTTATTAAAAAAGGTTGACAAAACAGTTACAATAATGTTATAATTTGTATTAGTTTAAATGTAGGTGATTTTTATGCGTGTTATTACAGGTTTTGCAAAAGGAAGAAAGCTCGAACAGCTAAAGGGCAACGACGTTCGTCCGACTACCGAGCGTGTCAAAGAGGCTGTGTTCAGCATTATCCAGTTTAACATTGAAGGACGCGCTTTTCTTGATCTTTTTGCCGGATCAGGTCAAATGGGGATTGAGGCTCTCAGCCGCGGCGCAGCGCGTGTTGTGTTCTGTGACAGCGCAAAGGAGTCTGTAGATATCGTAAAGCGCAATCTTAAGACCACAAAACTTGAAGAGCATGCCTCGGTTTTTCGTACAGATTCACCGGGCTTTCTTCAGACTACTAACGAAAAATTTGACCTTGTTTTTATGGATCCGCCTTATAAAACAGGCGTGCTGCAGCAGTGCCTTAGTTGTGTCGAACGAGTAATGAACAAAAGTGGAATTGTTATTTGTGAGTCACCTTCAGACGAGGAACTTCCCGAAAACATAGGAGAATTTGTCCGGCTTCGTGAATATCGCCACGGCAAAATAAAAATTACCACCTACTGCCATAGCGATTATGCGGAATAATTGTTAATATTTTTAGTTGAAAAGAGGAGGGGTTGCTGTGCAGACTGTCATTTGCCCTGGCAGCTTCGATCCCGTGACCAGAGGGCATGTGGATATAATCAAGAGAGCTGCGAAAACCTTTGAAAAAGTGATTGTCGCCGTTTTCATTAATAAAGCTAAGGTTCCTTGTTTTACAATAGAGGAGAGAATACATTTCCTTGAAAAGGCATTGGAGGGCATTGATAATATTGAAGTTGTGTCGTGTGAGGGTCTTCTTGCCGATTATGCACGCGAACGTCATGTCACGGCGGTTGTAAAAGGGCTTCGTGCAATGAGTGACTTTGAATATGAATTTCAAATGGCACTTACAAATAAAATGCTTAATCCCGAACTTGAGACGCTGTTTTTTTCGTCTGCTGCTGAGAATATGTATGTCAGCTCCAGTATTGTGAAGAGCGTAGCAAGTTTCGGAGGCGATATAAGGGACTTTGTGCCCGAATGTATTCACGATGAAATTCGTGACAGATTATGCAGAGGAGGAGTAAACAATGAAGGTTGATGAACTGCTTGAAGATTTGACAGACCTTCTTGAGGATTCGAAGGAACTGCCTGTTGTAAATAAGGTCATGGTAGATAAGGTGAAAATATCCGAAATAATAGATGAAATAAAAGCTAATCTGCCTGCAGAGACCCGTCAGGCAAAGCGGATTGTATCGGAAAGAAACAAAATCCTGGATGAAGCAAAAAAGCAGGCCGAAACACTCATCTCAGCTGCAACTCAGCAGCGCACAGACATGCTTGAGAGCAGCGAAATAGTAAAGCAGGCACGTCAGGAAGCGCAGAGAATAATTTTTGAAGCGCAGACAACGTCAAAAAAGATCAAAAACGCAACGAATAATTATGTTGACACTGTACTTCAGAAAACCGAAGAGGCACTTTCGGTAAATCTCACGGATTTCCACAAGAAAAGACAAGCAATTCTGAGTTTGAAGAACAGTGCGCAGTCTTCCGCGGCTGCACCATCAATAAGTTCTGCGCCGAGTGTAAATGTAAACAAAGGCAACAATAATCAAGCTACATAGCGGCGTGTCGATGTCCATACGGGCACACTTAGATCGCACACGAACTTTATACAAATGGAAATTTTAAGACCTGCGCCATACATTATGTTGGACGCGGGTTTTTTATTTGTGCTGTTTTTCAGTGACGGTCACTATAAATTATGCGTGTGTATTGCCGGCTGCATAATTGAAAATTTCCTATTGTATATGACACGATTTTATGTTATAATTCAAATTGGTGGATAATACGATTTTTTATATCTTTGTTTTAAACAAGCAAAACAGACATCAGGTTATTAAACACAATTGAAGAACGTGAGGTGTCCCAATGGTTCTCAACCGCCGGGGACAGGCTGATATCTTAAACTATGTTGCTAGGTGAGGATATGTTATGAGATGCTTTTATTGCATGGAAGAGTATGATGAAAATTTAGATGTAATATGTCCGTACTGCGGCAATGATATCGTTGCCCCGGACAGTGACAGCTATTGCCTTTCTGCCGGTACGCTGCTTAATCAGAGATATGTTTTGGGGCGCGTTTTGGGTGACGGCGGATTCGGCATTACTTACATAGGCTACGATAAAGCCTTGAAGCGAAAGGTCGCTATCAAGGAGTTTTTCCCGAACGAGTGCGTTACACGTCAAAAAAACGAGACGGCTGTAAGTCCGTTCAGCGGTGAGCGCGGTGAGCGATACCAAAAAGGGCTTGAAAACTTTACAAGCGAGGCGCAAAGACTTGCAAAACTCGGCTCTATCGAGGGCGTCGTCAATGTATATGACGTTTTTTCGGAAAACGGTACAGCCTATATTGTTATGGAATATCTCAGCGGTGAAACTGTAGCACAGATGGTTGAAGGGCATAAATTTCTGGGTTTCGGAAAAACTATGAATATCATAGTTTCCGTTTTGAAAAGCCTGAAAAATGTTCATGCCGCAGGTGTTATTCACCGCGATATATCTCCAAAAAATATTATCAAGACAACAGAAGGCAAAATTGTTCTTATAGATTTTGGCGCAGCTAAACAAACTACGCTTAATATGTCAAAAAGCGCGTCTATCGTGCTTACTCAGGGCTACGCGCCAATCGAGCAGTATAACCCCAAGCTTTCGCAGGGAACGTGGACAGATGTTTACGCTGTCGCTGCTACAATGTATTATATGCTTACCGGCGTTACGCCCGATTACGCAAATTCACGGCTTTTGTCCGATACTATGGTTCCTGTTTCGGAACTGCACCCAGGCGTACCCGAAAAGCTTGATGATATCATAAAAAATGCGCTGGCGATTATGCCGGAAGATCGAACTCAGACGGCTGAGGAGCTGCTTGAGCAGATCTGGACTCTTCGCTCCGCACAAAATACAACGCGCCGATCAAAACAGAAGACGCCCACGGATAAGGCAAATACAGTCAGTCCGCCGCCTGCGCCGCGGTTTAAGCAGAAGTCTCCCGAGCCGTCTTCAAAAAAGCAGTGGAAACAGCTTGCAAGCGATACAGCCGCACCTAAAAGAATAATCAGCGAGCATATGACTGAAGAACCCGAGGTTATCACAATTTCCAAACACAAGGAAACCGTAAAACCGCTTGTTCCGGAAAAGCTGCCCGCAAAAAAGCCCTCCGGCGCACTTATCGCAGCGGCTGTGGTGTTGGTCGCAATTCTGGGCGTGCTTGTCGGAATTGGATTTCATGACAGAGCCAACAATTCCGAAATTCCCGATTTTATCGGACAGAATATAGATTCCGTGCTGAACAGCGATGAATACGAGTTTGATTTTGAAACCGTATACTCATACGACCCGGATACCGATCTCGATGTTATTGTGAACCAGTCGCCGCTTGCAAGTTCCCGACACGTTCGCAAGGATACTCATGTCCGACTTACCGTGAACAGTTTGGAAACAGAGGTAAATATTCCCGTACTCACAAAATCGAGCGAGACTGTTGCCGTTAACGTACTCAAGCAGCTTTATCTTGACAGCAAAGTCGTCATTGTCAACAACGATGAATTTGCCGATGGAACTGTTGTAAGCAGCGAGCCTTCAAACGGCACAAAAGTAAAAGTTGGCACTGTGGTGACGCTGTATGTCGCTCAGAACAGCGTGTCTGTGCCGAATCTTCGCGGTAAAACTCTCCAGCAGGCTACAGAAGAGCTTGCGGCACTCGGACTTGGCGCAGGCGAAACAACATATGATTACAGTGATGAATACGAAACAGGCTGCGTTATAGCTCAAGGCATTGAGCCGAATACCAAAGTAGTAAAAGACACCGCCGTTTCTATGGTGATCAGCAGCGGCAAACCCGTTCCTGTCACATTGGAGGCAAATGTAAGCTTTGACGGGCTGAACACTCCTTTTAGTGTGAAAGCAGTGTGCGATGGCGTAACCGAATATGAGCGCAAACGTTACTCACTTGTGTTTGAGGACGGCGAAACAATTGCGATAACGCGAAACATAAACGAAGGTTCAAAAACCGTTGAGATTTATATTGACGATGACTTGTATCAGACGTATACTTTTGACTTTGAAAACGCGGTGGTAACGCTCAATGAACAGTACGAGGTAAGCGCGGCAAAGAGGAAGCAAAGCGAAAGCAGCTCATCTGCATCGAGCAGTTCGGTCAGCAGCAGAGAAAGCGTAACGCCAATAGCTCCCTCCGAAAGCACAATTAACGTATCTTCGGAATTCCCCGAGGAGAACAAGCCCGAACCGGAGGTTTCCTCCGTGGCAGAGGCAGAGTCGTCTTCTGCGTCTGTAGGCTGGTCACTTCCTTTTTTGAGTGACAGTGACAGATAATATGAGCGTTTTGGGGTAAATCGTTCACAAAAATTGTATTGATTTATATGAATTATCGTTGTATAATTAATATGTATAATTTCTATAAATGAGCAAAAAAGTAAAAATCTAGAAAATTTATTGCTAAATTTTTGATAGATGTAGCCTCATGAAAAAGTATCACTTGCGCGCAGCGCATTGAAGAATGCCGAACCCAGCCTAAAACTGGCGGTAACTCAGCTCCGCAGAAGACAAAGGCGGGATTGTAGACACTAAAGCCCGAAGGCGTTTTTGGTTACTTTTGCCGCCCGGCAAAAGTAACTCGCCTCCCTGATTGTTTGTGGGAAGAATGAATGTCGAATGCGGCGAAGACCTACGTTAAGAACACAGCCTGACGGAATTGTCAGCGGCGACGCGCCGCCGGAATTTGCCCCTCACCGCATGGCGACCGACAGAGGGGAGAAAAGAAAAAGTGATACAGTAAAGTAATAGTATAGTAATAGAAGTTTGATTAACATAATAATACAAATTAAATCTATTTATACAAAATGACGAACAATTCAAACATTTGTTCATTTATAGTATAGTTTTTATCTTAATATAAGGAAGTGTTTAACATGGCGGACGGAGTAAGATTTGTCGAAAAGAATTTTATGCACACTTTGCATGATATTGAAAAATATGCCCAAAAGTGTGTGGAAAATACGAATTTCGACCCTGCGCTGTACATGAAGTACGACGTAAAAAGAGGTCTTCGTGATCTTGACGGTAAGGGTGTGCTTACAGGCCTTACAGAGATCTCCGAGATCAGACAAAATAAGGTTGTGGATGGTAAAGTGGTGCCATGTGACGGCAAGCTTTTTTATAGAGGCTATAACGTTGAGGACATCATTGCAGGATTTCCGAAAAAATCCAATTTTGGATTTGAAGAGGTAACATATCTTCTTTTGTTCGGTCAGCTGCCCACCTTTGACGAGCTTGAAGAATTCAAGGGTATACTCGCAACATATCGTGCATTGCCTGATACATTTGTACGTGACGTAATTATGAAAGCACCTAATTCAGATATGATGAATGCTATTGCAAAAAGTGTACTCACACTGCATTCATACGATAATCAGGCTAACGATACATCTATCAGCAACGTTATGCGTCAGTCGCTTCAGCTTATCGCAGAATTTCCGATGATCGCTGTTTATGCCTATCACGCGTACAACTACGCAAAGAAGCACAGCTTGTTTGTGCATAATCCTAATCCTATGAAATCAACTGCGGAGAACATTCTGATGATGCTCCGCCCCGATAGAAAATATACCGAGCTTGAGGCAAAAGTTCTCGATATTGCACTCGTTCTTCATGCGGAACATGGCGGCGGCAACAACTCTACATTTACAACGCGCGTCGTTACAAGTTCGGGCACCGATACATATTCCGCAATAGCAGCCGCACTTTGCTCGCTGAAAGGTCCGAAGCACGGCGGCGCAAACGTAAAGGTCTGCGGAATGTTTGACGAGATCAAGGAGAAAGTCAGAGACTGGAAAGACGAAGACGAGATAAGCGCATATCTTGAAAAGATACTTCATAAAGAAGCGTTTGACAAATCAGGACTTATTTACGGCATGGGTCACGCGGTTTATTCGATATCAGACCCGCGTGCAAGAGTGTTCAGCGGCTTTGTTGAGCAACTGGCGTCCGAAAAGCGCATGATGGACGAGTATACGCTGTATGAAAATGTCAGAAAGCTCGCGCCAATCGTTATCGGAAGAGAGAGAAAAATATATAAGGGCGTTTCCGCAAATGTCGATTTCTACTCGGGCTTTGTTTACTCAATGCTTGGTTTGCCGATAGAGTTGTATACTCCGCTTTTCGCAATTGCGAGAATATCCGGCTGGAGTGCGCACCGCATGGAGGAGCTTATCAATGCCGGAAAAATAATTCGTCCCGCATATATGAGCATTGCGCAGGAAAGAGAATATATTCCGATCGAGAACAGATAATTATTGTATACAAAATTCCGGATGATCATTCGGAATTTTGTTTTTCGTTGGGCATGAGTCTACGTAAAGAGGTGTTTATGTGCAGGAGCTATTCAAAACAATAAACAGCATTAAACAAAAATACGATAAGATAATGGACGGAAAACACGGAATAGATTCGCTGAGCCGTGATATGCTGATCTTATGGTTTGTGCTGGGGTTTATCAATGGGTTTGTACACAGCAAGAAATTGACGGTCATATCTCTGTTACTGCCAATTCTATCGCTGACGAGAGCTTTTTCGGCAAACACGGTCAGACGCACCGCGGAATGCAGAAAATATCTGAGCATTTGCGGCAAAATTAAAGAGTTCGCAAATATCACAAGAAAGCGATTTTCCGAGAGAAAAACACATAAGTATTATAAATGCAAAAACTGCAGTTCATATCTTCGTGTAAAGAAAAAGCCCGGAAAGCATACCGTTGTGTGTCCGAAGTGCGGAAAAGAACTTCACATTAAGATTTCAGGCAAAGAATAACAACAGCAGGAGTGTGGAGAATTAAATTATGAAGGAAATATATCATGTGTCGTTTCCGGGTTTGGGCATAGAAACAGAAGTGTCTCCCGTAGCATTTACAATAGGCACGTTCTCTATATATTGGTACGGAATAATAATAGCAACAGGATTTGTTCTTGCCGTAACTTATTGTATGAAAATTGCAAAAAAGCATAACATAAACGAAGATAAACTGCTCAATTGCGTTATCGTTGGAATGATCACGGCGGTGATCGGCGCGCGCGCGTATTTTGTGGCGTTTTCGTGGGATATATATAAAAACAATCCCGCCTCGATATTGAATATCCACAGCGGGGGGCTTGCTATTTACGGCGGGCTGCTGGGCGCGCTCGCGGGCGGTCTCACTGCTGCAAAAATACAAAAGATGAAAATCATTCCTATACTGGACGTCGCCGTATTCGGCTTTTTTATCGGACAGGGTATAGGGCGTTGGGGCAACTTTACAAACCAAGAGGCGTTCGGAAGTGAAACTTCCATGCCGTGGGCAATGGTTTCCGAAAAAACAGGCGGCGTTGGAGTTCACCCATGCTTTTTTTATGAATCGATGTGGTGCTTGGCGGGTTTTCTCATTTTGCATTTTGTATTGAGCAAAAGGCAGTGCTTTAACGGAGAACTGTTTTATTTCTACTTGATATGGTACGGTGCGGAGCGCACTGTTGTAGAGGGCTTGCGCACAGACAGTCTGATGATACACGGCACAAATATACGTGTGTCTCAGGTACTTTCAATCATATTGTTTATCAGCGGCCTTGTGCTGATGATAACAAATTTGGCAAAAGCGAAGAAAAAATCAAAAGAAATGTCTCCCGACTGAAAAAAATGATAAATAATGGACTTTATTCGTAAAAATGTATTGAAAAAAAGACTCATTCGTTGTACAATTATAGATATAGAATTAAAGTGCGGATGATCCGGGTGCAGAGCAGCGTTTTTATCCGGCAGCGATCCGAAGAATAACTTCTAAAAGGAGATGTTTAAGATGGCAAATATTATTAGCGGGACAGAACTTGCCTCTGTGATAAAAAAGGACATCAAGCAGGAGACAGACAGACTAAGCAAATGTGGTGTTACTCCGGGTCTTGCTGTAATCATTGTGGGCGACGATCCTGCGTCAAAAATATATGTTAACAACAAAAAGAAAGCATGCGAGGCAGTTGGATTTTACAGCGAGGAGATTGCACTTCCCGCTGACACTACCCAGAAAGATTTGCTTGCCGTGATTGACAAACTTAACAAACGTTTTGATATAGACGGCATACTTGTGCAGCTTCCTCTTCCGAGTCACCTCAACGAAAAAGCAGTTATCGGCGCAATTTCCCCCAAAAAGGACGTTGACTGCTTCAGTCCGTTCAACGTAGGGCGCGTTATGATAGGCGACTATCGTTTTCTTCCGTGTACTCCGGCAGGTGTAATGGAACTTATTAAGTCCACCGGAATTGAGATCAGCGGCAAAAACTGCGTTGTTATCGGCAGAAGCAATATTGTAGGCAAGCCAATGGCGATGATGCTTTTGAACGAAAGCGGCACGGTGACGATTTGCCACAGCAAAACAGAAAATCTTGCACAGGTCACATCTCAGGCCGATATACTTGTCTGCGCAGTGGGCAAGGCTAATTTCGTTACAGCCGACATGGTAAAGGAAGGCGCGGTCGTTATTGATGTTGGCATAAACCGCAACGAAGACGGCAAACTCTGCGGTGACGTTGATTTTGAGGCTGTTGCAGAGAAGGCGGGTTACATAACACCGGTTCCCGGCGGCGTTGGTCCCATGACAATTGCAATGCTCATGAAAAATACCTTGACTGCCGCAAAACTGAATGCGTCTGCTGCAATGAAAAAGACAGGAAAGAAATAAGACAATACAGACCGCATACGAGCCAGTGTGCGGTCTTTTCTAAATAGTAAGTGTGACGTTATTGTCACCCCTGACAATATAGACAGTGACAAATCAGGCGGTATACCCCTGACAGAACCGGCACACAAAGAAATAGAGATTAAAGAGAGTGTGGCGGGCATGCGCCCGCAGGCAGTTCCGTCGGGCTGTATCGTTAACGATAGTCTTCGCCGCACAACAAATTTTCTACCTGAGCGGTTGGAATTTCGATACAATAATTGTAACTATTCAGCTATAAATGAGCAAAAAAGTAAAAATGCACAAACATTTCTTGTATTACTCCTTCCGTCACGCCTGCGGCGTGCCACCGTCCCCAACGGCTGGGAGCCGTCCCCGACGGCAACGTCTGCCCCCGGCAGGTGAGACGCTGTCGAGCGCAGCGAGACTGAGGGAGTTGTACAAAATGACGAACAATTCAAAATTTGCTCATTTATAGATAAAGAGGTTTATTAACATGAAAATATTGATTCCGGATTCAAAAACAATAACGCTGGGTGATATCAGCTTCGACAGATTTAAAGAGTTTGGCGAGGTGGAAATATACGAACTGAGCGGTGCAAAGCTTATGCCGGAGCGTTCTCGTGACACGGACATAATTTTGTGCAATAAAGTTCCCATGAACGCAGAAACTCTGCGAAATGCAAAAAATCTCAAATATATAGGGTTATTTGCAACAGGATATAATAATATTGATCTTGAGTATTGCAAAAGCCGAAATATAACCGTGTGCAATGCGGCAGGATACTCAACAGATGCAGTAGCGCAGCATACATTTGCGCTGATACTGGATCATTATTCACGAATAAACGAATACAATAATTTTGTACAAGACGGCGGCTGGAAGCGATCTGATACATTTTCGCCGTTTGTATACGGAACGCATGAACTTTTCGGGAAAACAATAGGCATAGTGGGATTTGGCACTATCGGCAAAAGAGTAGCACAAATAGCTGCAGCGTTTGGAATGAATATAGTGTATTACTCGCGCAGTGAAAAGGAGTTTGACGGCGCAGTTCGGCTGCCGCTTGAGGAATTGGTACAGGTAAGCGACATTGTAACTGTACACTGTCCGCTTAATGATGAATCACGCGGTATGTTTGACGATGAACTGTTTTCGAAGTTCAAGCCCACAGCATTTTTTGTTAACACAGCGAGAGGCGGAATAGCGGACGAACAGTCACTGCGCCGCGCGCTTGAAAGCGGAAAAATAGCGGGAGCGGCTGCAGATGTGCTTGTAACGGAACCAATGGGTGAGGACTGCCCGCTTATCGGTGTGAAGAACATGACGCTTACGCCACATACCGCGTGGGCGGCAAAAGAAACACGTGAACGCTGCGTACAGCAAGCCTACGAGACGCTCAAAGCATATCTGAATGGGAAGCCGATAAATGTTGTAAGCCGTTAATTGAGTGCGGGTGGCCATGCG
>CADCOF010000090.1 GCA_902802975.1 uncultured Ruminococcus sp.
ATTATATCACATTTTTTGGTAATTGTAAATACTCAATCACGCCTTTAACACGGTTTTTGAATGAGTTAAAATGTGTGAACACAACTAAAAAACACATCATATATTTCTGCGTAAGGCACTGCGAAAGAAAATTGAAATGTAAAAACTTCAATTTTTCACAGCGCCTTTACAGCTTCAAGTATTCATTTACAATAATTTTACAATTTCAGACTGTGCCAAACAAAATGCGCCGCAGGGTACACAGATTGGAATGCTTCTCCATTAGTCATCCTCTTCCTCCTGCATCAGCTTCTCATAAAAAGTCAATTCCTTCTTCCTGCGATATTTATCTACCACATTTACAAACCGTGATGTTTCATCGGGTGAACCGTTATTAAAAGAATCTGTCGATATTATTTTGCCGCTCCCTTTTGTAAAGTGAGCAACGGGATACATCAAAATCGATTTAATTATTGTTGACAGCGATTCTTGTTCATTGAAATATTCACCACAAATGGTTTTGGATATTTGCAGCTGCATATTAAGAGCATCACCATCGATCAATTTGTTGCGTCTATAAAAATATAGTTGATAGACTTCCGGTTTTTGATCATCCATTTTCAGGATTACCATACCGTGGCAGGGAAATCTATTATATATCTCTTCAATATCATGCTCGGAAACTATATCTGTACCAAACGTCTGTACTGCATGAAATAATAATGAATCATAGACAAGCTGCAGCATATACTGCCCGGAACGACCTGTTTCGTAACCGAAATATATCCTGTGTTTGGACGCTCGCTTAAAGTTATGAGAACACAGCTGCATCAGATAACCCCTTATGACGCAGGAAACGATATCTTCAAAATCATCTTTATCATTATTGCCAAGGCTTTTCAAGTTTATGCTTATATGATCGTTATCGGCTGAAACCCTTTTCCAAACCTGCATTTTGCTTTCATTTGCTTTATCATTATTCATACTTATCCTACCTTAAACATTCCCCACTGCCTTTTTATATCAAGAAAGCGAAACAGCAATGGTCGAATTCAAAATGTTGTAACCAATATTCAAACTGAAGTGATAAACGAAATTAATAAAAAATTAAACAGCCGCTGATTTGTACGAAAATGCAAAATCAGCGACTTAATATATATCTGACAATTATTCGTTGGGTGACCATTTGTCCTCAGTAAGAGGTTCGGCATTCATGAACTTGAGCATCTTATCTGCAAGTACGGGACGTGAATATATTTTTGAAATAATGTCATAATTTTCCTGAAGGCGTTCTGCGGTTATTGTCGGAAGTGAAAGAATCTTATTTGTCAAATCCTCGTATGATCTGATATAGGCGTTTGGAATATCAGCCATAACCTCTTTGGAACCGACATTTTCCATACAGAACACAGGCTTGCCGTTCATTACGCCCTCAATATAAGGCATTCCAAACGAGTGCTTATACGAAAAATCGACTACCGCATCGTGGCCGCGAATAACTGCGGGACCATCGGGCGTGCTGCCTTTGAAACAGATGTAGTCTGTGATTTCTTCATCTATGAGAATATCTATAAACTCATCCTCATAGTCGCCCGTGCCGTAAACATCTATTTTTATATTTTCAATATCGTTGTCACGAAGATATTTTCCATATCCAATTAAGTTATTGAGGTCATCTTCTCTCTCTTTGCTGATTCTGAGCAGATAAACTCCTCTATACTCTTCCTTTTCTTCGATTGCCTCGATCTCGTCTCTGCGAACAGAACGTGAAGATTCAAGGCAATTGCCTACAACGATATCCTCTTTGTAATTTGTAAAGTTGAATTTCTCGATATATTTTTGTTTGTTTGACTCTGTAACGAAAACGGCTTTTCCAATGTCGCATTTATTCATCTGTTCCACGATATCCGGGAAAATATCCTCCACAACTTCCGCAGTGCAATGAAAGAAATAGAGCTTGTTCTTTATGCTTTCGCTTGCTGCCTCATTGAGGAACAAATGCAGCGACTCTCTTGTTGAAATAACCGTTTCGCTGTTTGTCTCTCTGAGCCATTTTGTCAGTCTGTATCCGGCATAAGGCTTGAGGTTCTTCATGTCTTTATCATGGACAAGATGCGAATACAGCTTTTTTCCGCGGTAAAAATGGCGTTTGAACAGATTAACCGGACTCATTCGATTGGCGTCATAAAGAGCGAACAAATTGAGCGCATAGGGCATATTACGCGGCTTATTGGTTTTTTTGAGTGAAAGGAGCTGAACGAGGTACCCTTTCTCCTCAAAAGCTTCGGCAAGCGAACGCGTAGCAAATACGGTTCCGCCGATACCGTAAAAATTATATCCTATAAATGTTATCTTGTGACGCTGAATCGTGGCGAAATAGTCATACATTCTGTCAATATGACCGCCTTTTGCAACGTAATCGAGATCAATTTTTTTGGGCATTCTCGAGCGGAAAAATTCATTTATTCCGTATTTCTCGCCTGTAATGGCGCGCACAAGCTCTTTTGACTTTGTAATATTGTGCTGCCTAAGCTCGTCTATCTCGCAGTACAAACTGCGCTTGCTGAGATAATCCTCAAGGTCGGGCTGGAAAAGTATTACCGGTTTATTAAGAAGAGTTACATCAAACGCAACAGAGGAGTAATCGGTGATAAGCACATCGCACTGCACAAGCTCGTCCATTACATCAACATCAGACGCATGCTCAAAAATAATATGATCGCAGTCTATATCTCCCTTTATTTCGCTTATTTTTTCTTCATCAAAGAATTTATGGCAGCAGAAAACAAGATCGGTGTTTGTTTTGTTGAGATAATCGATAAGCTCCTTGTTTGAGATAACGCTGCCAAGCTTCCGAATCATTATCTTCGTTGCCAGATTGTCGCCGAAATATTCTCTCCATGTCATAAACCACAAAATGCGCTTATTTTCGGGCTTATATTCTTTGAAACGTCTGACCAGCTCGATATATCGCGGGTGATATTCTCCGTAAAACAGCTGATAAGGACGAAAATCGTTTTGTTCCGAAAAAATCGGCGCAATGTCTTTATTGTAATATACAAATCGGAAAAAGTTATTGTTATATGTATAGCCTTTGTATCCTAGTGCTTTCATAGCCAATGTGCCATGCTGCAGATAAATCACAGGCTTTTCAACCGACAGATCAAGCTCCTTGCCCAAAACAAGCTCCGGGCGAATATCGCGGTAACTCAAAGTCACGAAGAACATATCGGCATTTACAAAAAGTTTGAGATGTTTTACTGTATTTCTCCAGACAACAAATTTTTGTACGTCCGAAGGCAGCGATTTATATCTCGCACGATTTGTTTTATTTTTCTCCATAACAAAATATTTATCTATATCATCATGCTGTTCAACAACACGTCTCCAAAAATAGTAGCTGTTATTATTGGAAGTTTCACCAACATTTTCACCTATCAGCCAAATAAAACGTCTCATAGCACATACCCTTTCGCGTAAACATAACTTCACTCTTTTATTTTACCATATATCATCTATATTATCAAGTAGCAAAAAACACAAAAACACACAATAGTTAAACAGCTTGCGGGCGCATGTCCGCTAAGGGTTTAACTTTACCAAACCGCCTGAAAATGAAAGTTGAGATTTCAGAGTTAAGAAATGTAAAAATAAACAATTTATTTTGTACTAAACTAAAAATTTTATATCGATAGACGAATGGAAAGTGTATAATTATTTAAGGTCAATATTCATTTATGTCATACATGTAATAATCGTATCATGAAAATTCAGGCTTTATGTCCTTATTTGTCAATTTTTATGTTTTTATTTTCGTCAATTAAGTAATAAAATATTGTATAGTTAACGAATAATTATTCAAAATTTACGTTTCTGAAATAAAGTTCATATATTTGTAACAGACTCAGATTCTACATAATGCACAGTTTGAGGTATGAAAAAGCAGGCAGAAAAGCGCGAATAATCGAAACATTAAGGGACTTAACTCGTATTTATTGTGTTAAAAAATCTGCTGTTTGGGCATATTGTACAAATAACATCTGTGTAATTTATTTGACATGACGAAAAAAATCGTGTATAATACAAAACGTGGTGCGAAGATTATGATAATAGCTGTCCTGTGACGCAGGCGATACCGGATCGGATTTCCGTATATTTATGCGTGCGTTTTTGCGGAGGGACACGCTGCTGTCTTATGTATTCCCGCTGATATCCGAGCGGGCAGAAGGAGAACACATATTATGATAACTTCCAAAAAAGCCAGACACGCTGCCCCGGCGGGCAAAATGTCTTCATTCAAAAAAATTACCGCAGTTGCCGTGTTCGGTGCAATGGTTGCTTTTTCGGCGATTTCCGCATCATCAGACGGTAAGACTGCATATATCACAGACGGCGATAATTCGTTTACTATTGCTGCTGATGGCAGTACTGTTGAAAACATTCTCAGTGAAGCCGGAATAACTCTTTATTCGGGAGATGAGACAATAGTAACCGAGCAGTCTGGCAATACGCTTTCGATTACGATTAAGCGAGCATTCCCTGTTACGGTCAACGCATTTGGCGGAACGTCCATTGTTCGTATCAGCAGCGGCACGGTTGCAGACGCACTCAGAAGCGCAGGTATAAAAACATCCGCTGCCGACTTTATCACACCGTCTCCGTCAACAAAGCTTACAGAGGGCATGGAGATCACAGTTCAGAAGGGCGTTAAGGTATATCTCGTAAAAGCGGGCGAACAGACGCTGACATACGTTCCCGAAGGTACTGTAAAAGATTCGCTTGAATACATCGGCTGCGAGCTTTGCAGTGAGGGCAGCGGCGATATCAAAGATACCGATATGGTAGAGTCGGGTATGACATTGTGCGTTGATGAAGTTTTCTATAAGACATCGTTTGCAGTAAAGACTATTCAGCCGAAGACGATTGAGGAGAAAACTTCCGAGCTGAAAGCCGGCGAAAAGAAGATCAAGATTCAAGGTAAAGAAGGAACGGCAGAGGTTGCGTACAAAGAAAAATATATAAACGGCGAGCTTGTCGAGAAAAAAGAAGACAAGTCTACTGTAAAGACAAAACCTGTTGACACTGTAATGCTTGTAGGCACTGCGCAGGACAGCGAAGAAGACGCAGCGGAACCAGAGACGACTGTTGATGAGAAAGAAGATACAAGCGCAGAGAGCGACAGCGATACAGACTCACAAGAGGTTTCACACAGCGGCAATGATTTCTCATATAAGAGCGTTATAACAGGTTCCTGCACGGCATATTACGAGCCGAACGGAATTACTGCGATAGGCACTATTCCCACAGTGGGCACTGTAGCAGTTGACCCTTCGATAATCCCTTATGGCACAAAATTGTACATAGCAAGTGAGGACGGCAGCTACGTTTATGGCTATGCCATTGCGGAAGATACAGGCGGTGCGGCTATGGCCGGCGATATTGTAGCTGACCTGTATATGAACAGTGAGGCTGAATGCTGCGAGTTTGGGCGCAGAGTGCTGAACATTTACATTCTTGACTAAGTTAGACGTATATCAAACAATAATATTGCGGTACAGCTTTGTGAGTTGTACCGCTGTTTTATTTTTAAATCACCGATTTACACTCGTGACATATTCCCGCCGCCGAGAGCTTAGGGAGTTGAATAAAAAAGCAGAGCCATTACGACTCTGCAATAATCATTCTTAAGTTTTGTAAAGCAAGATCAAACCATCTGAGCGTAACAAGATTTACATAAATTCCATCTTGCATATCGGTGTATCCCGCAGCATATCAGAGTTTTGAGTTAAGCAGAGGTACTTCTCCTTCGTTTCGAGCTTTGGCATTATCCTCAATTTTAACAAAAACAGATATCGCAGAGATAGTTGTAATAAACACATAAAGAAGCATACTCAAAATAGAACCAATACCGGGTGCAAGTTCCTCGTTAAATCCGATAGGCAGTGCAATCGAAAGACAGCCTATTGCTCCGCAGCAAATTCCGACAAGATTTTTTACGTTGCCTTTCTTATCGAAAAACATAAAGAAAAATCCTATCAGCGGAATTACCATATACATTACGCCAAACACAGTGTTCCTGTAAACAGGATGATCTGTACCGATAGAACCGAAAGCAAGGTTGAGCGCAGTCATGGCAATCAGCTCCGGTTCGGAATCCACTTCAACATACCCGTATGCAAATGTTGTGGAAAGCAAATAACCGCAGATTACAAACAGCCATACCAATACTCTTCTCAGTGTGCGCGCCCTGCTTGTTTCAACATACTTCATTTACAGTTTCCCACAAAATCCTTTCTTATATGATTCGATTGCTTTGTTAATGATCTGTATGGCGGCAGTCTTATCCTGAACCTCATCAACTGCAGTTTCTTTGTTTTCGAGAGTTTTGTATACAGTAAAGAAGTGGCACATCTCGTCAAAAATATGCTTCGGCAACTGTGAAATATCATTATATTCATTGTATGTAGGGTCGTTAAACGGAATAGCAATGATTTTTTCATCGTTTCTGCCGTTATCGATCATTTTGATAACTCCTATCGGGTAGCAGCGAACAAGCGTCAACGGCTCTATTTGCTGTGAGCATACAACAAGCACATCAAGCGGGTCTTTATCGTCTGCATATGTGCGGGGGATAAAGCCATAATTTGCAGGGTAGTGAGTAGATGTATACAGAATTCTGTCAAGAATAAGCATTCCTGTCTGCTTGTCAAGTTCGTACTTGAGCTGACTGCCCTTCGATATCTCAATACAAGCGACAAAATCCTCAGATGTGATTCTTTTTTCATTAATATCATGCCAGATGTTCATAACTTTTCCTCCAAAAGGTAATGTAACATATAATTCACTATGTTTTGTTTCTTCTGCCACAATCCAATTATATAACATTATCTGAAATATGTCTATACTGTTTTTGTAGAAATTTTTTAACTGTGCGGTCAAAATAATGTAACAGTTCACTTTACCTTCATACAAGTTTTTA
>CADCOF010000091.1 GCA_902802975.1 uncultured Ruminococcus sp.
TGGCAACGGCTCCCAGCCGTCGGGGACGGCTCCCAGCCGCCGTAAGGCGGTGGAGGGGTTCATGCTCAGAACTTTTGGCACAGTCTGTATTAATAGTTTTTAACTCATTCAAAAGCCGTGCCCGCCGCTTACTGCATTATTGACATTTTTCTTGAAATATTGTACAATACTGATATTAATTATTAATCGGGAGGGGATCATCATTAGTACAAGACCGGTATCAACACGCAATGCAGAGAGCGAACCTGTAGCAGATCTCACCTATAACGATTATTTAAGCGCAGTTTATTCCTATGAAGACGCATCAAAAGCCTCCTTTGACGCCGCAGCACGCCTACAAAAGATAAAAAGTGAATACGAAACGATTCGCGATGAAAAAATAGACCTTGAACGAAAAATAAGAGATATTGACAACGAAATCACAATGCAGATCAATGCCAAAATAGGCACAATCAAATCTGTATGGAAAAAAAGTCAGGAACGCTTTGATGTAAAGCTCGAACAGCAAAAGGCTATGGCTATTCAAAAAGCACAAAATGACGCTGCAGACTTTGAAGAGAAACTCAACGACGACTATACACACGCCGTAAAAAGAGAAAAGCAGCTCAAGCGCGAGCTTGTTGATCTCAGTGATGAATACTCAGAACTGGAGCGTGCCAGTAAATCTACATCGAATCTCACAGTTACTCCTGTTGCACCCGACAATCAGGAGGCTTACGATTTTTTGGTTTATGCAAAAGATAAAAAACTCCTTACGCAATATCAGAATCAAATGCTTGATCAAGACGTTAATGCTGTATGCGATACGTGGGTTCACGATTTTGACGAACTTCGTGAGTATCAGCATGAATTTGTAAATTCGGAATTTTATGAAAAACTCAAAAAAGGCAGTCTTACTACAAGAATACAGAACGAGATTGCCGCAACAGTTGCTATTGTAACAGCTGCTGTCATGTTTATTATTTCGCTTTTGATGTGCGCCCCGGTAATACGTGCATCAGATCCACAATCTGTGTCTGCTCTGTTTAAAGTGGCTTGTGGATACAATATTATACTATCATCAATAGGATTTACCGAAATCGGTGTTCTTGTATCTCAATTTGTTACGAAATATAATAAACGCCATAAAGATGACGATGGAATATACATTTTAAAGTTTGCAAATAGACTGTCACCGCTTTGGTTTCGTTTAATATTCGGAGTTTTTGGTTTTGGCATCGGCTGCTTTGTTTTTCGGACTCTGACACCGGTACAAATTGCAGTATCGGCATTTGTGTGTGCATTAATGTGGCTTTTTGTAAAGCGTTTTGGAAAAAGCGACGGTGCGCATAAATTTTATTCACGTTTCAATGTATTTCGTGACCGCGCTCGTGCAGATATTTTTGCCGAATATGAAATGCTTGAAAGCGGTAAATATAATTTTATGGTATATTGTTATCTCAAATACGAAGATATTCAGTTGTATCTATCTATACAGGAATCACAAAAGAAGATCAAAAATGTACAAAAAGCGATTACCTCAAACAGAGAGAAATATAAGCGCGCGTCATCGCAGCATGAACAGGCTCAGTCAATAGTAAAATCAAAACAGGGCTTTGGAAAACAGATAGAGAAATATCGATCAGACAGAAAAGCGCAGCTTAAACAGGAACTGGATCGCCTTGAAGCAAAACGTCCACCCGAGCCGGACTATGAAAAAGAAGCAAAAGCGGCATTGGGTCAGGCTTTGCAGCAGAAATATGCCGAAAAAGAAAAGTACGAAAAAAAGCTTACTTCTGTACAAGCAAAATTTGATTCTGCCGAAGCAGCGTTAAAGGAGGAAGAATTGCGAAGCATAGCACCAACCGCACAGTTGGAACGAATTAACGATGCGCTGCGGTCATGGAAACAAACGCCTCTGCCCGAGGCAACAAGATTCAGGATTGTAGATTCTATGTGCCTTGAAACACACGACAATATATCCATACTTCACCATGACAGTGAGCCTTACGTTATTCGCTATAAAAGCAGCGGCGTAACAAAGAACGCAGAAAGTATGACAATGCTGATCTTTCATTATGTTCACGGATTGTGCAAAATAAACCCACGCAGATTGCTTCAAATCAACATTTTCGATTATATATCAGATCCGAATGAATACCATGAGAACAGATCGTTCAGGCGATTAAAAGCCGATGGTTTTCTTGAGGCTGTCCAGACAATGAATCAATTTGAACTGAGACTATTCAGGAGTCCCGAACGCAGCAGGATATTTTTTGATGTTTTTAAAAGTCAATGCCGTCGTATAAGTGCAGCTGCAGAGAAATATTCCGATAGAAGAGATGAGAGCGACGACATTGATATAGCTTTTGCGAATAAATGGACAACTAAAAGAAATCGTTTTACGTATCAGGTGTGCATTTTTATTGTGCCGCGAGAGAGCGATAAAAATTTCTCACCGCCAGTGGCAATTGTGGAATTAATAAGGAGTGGGGAATATAAGCAAAAGGGCGTTTTGCCGGTGTTTTTTGCTGATGAGAGCAGCATTTCACCGAAATGGGCTGCGTTTATTGAAAATTTTGGTGGATATGAAAGCCCATTTGATATACGCATAAGTTAATAACTAACGTTTTCAAAAGATATCCGGCACTGTGACGCATCTTAGAGCCTGTTCAGTACCTTGTTAAAATAATATGAATAAAAGCTATAGAGAACATTTGTAAAGAAATTAATAAGCTATAAATGAGCCAAAAAGTAAAAATTTCTTGTTTTACTCCTTTCGTCACGCCTGCGGCGTGCCACCGTCCCCGATGGCAGATGAGACTCAGTCACCGAAGGTGACTGAGGGAGTTGTACAAAATGACGAACAATTCAAAATTTGCTCATTCAGACTGTGCCAAAACGAAAATTACCGCAGTATAACCCCTCCGTCACGTCTGCTTTCGCAGCCGTGCCACCTCCACTACAGGGGAGGCAAATGCTGATTCCAAGCCACTTTTAAAGCCTCCCCTTTAGGGCATATGCGCACACTTAA
>CADCOF010000092.1 GCA_902802975.1 uncultured Ruminococcus sp.
TAGCTCCGGTTTGCACCATGTTCCCTCGCCGCTCCAAGGCGACGCAAATTTGTTGATATTGACGAACAATTCAAAATTTGCTCATTTTTAGTCATGACCTATCATTATTACACACGAGTATCACTTTCAAATTAAAGCCAATTACCATCTGACACATACAGCTGAGATCTTCTCATTCATATAGTTATTTAAGATAACTATACTATACGCACTAAAAAAAATCCAAAGGGGGGGATAATATCAGCAATATGTTTTTCGCCAAAACAAAAGAGTGGAAGAACTATAGATAGTTTTCCCACTCGTATATTTGATTATTATAACTATGACTGATATGATGAAATAGTACTAGTCAATTGTTGATACTCAGAGAAAACAGAAGAATAACATGTCTTAACACTTTGCAAGTTCTGAGAAATATGATCAATAACAAGTTTCTGCTGATCTAAAGGAGTAAGCAGATTATTCTCACATGAATTGATAAACTTACGTCCGGCAGGCGTATCAAATCCCGCCTTCAAATCATTGAGCATTCCTTCAATGTCATTGCGAAGAGTCTGAAGACGCTGACTCAGACCATCCAAATCTGATGCAGCCTTAACAATAGCACCATCATCGATTACTACATCCGCAGAATTTCTGCCATCGAACAAATTCGACATAATACTCTGTATCGCCCCGGAGACTAAGGAGCCGGCACCGCCATGACCGCCATGACCGCCGCCTGATGATGAAGACGATGAATTTCTGCCTCCTGTAACAAAATCAACGAGCTTGTTATAATTATCCTTTACGCCTTCACAGAAACTCTTTCCGGCTTCAAGTACACCATTGCCAAAGTCTTTGATTGCCTCTTTGCCCTTCTGAATCTTATCCGAAACCCAGTTATGTACAGTATCCAAAACAGCTTTTGCACCCGGAATAGCCTTATCCCTCACTGCGCTAACAACAGCAGCTGTAACATGTCCAATAAACTGACCTGCAGAGGAATTCTTGAGGCTTTCGAGCCAAGCTGCCATCTTTTCTTTGAACAGCGGTACTCCTACGTTTTTTATAAGACCGGGAATTTGCTTTATAGTTTCCAGTATTTCGGAAGGATTACATACCTCTCCATTCAAGCCATATTTATACCCCTTTTCTCCGGCATCAGCAGGCATAAAAAACTCCAATGCTGACATTACAGTATGACAAATGGCGGCACGTTCCTTAGGATCTTTTTTCATTATTTCAGCACTCAATGCAGCTGCTATGAGCGCAAGTCCTTTTTGCTCTGTCGTAGTAGGAAGAAAACCTCCATTTTTATAATCAAACAAATTGCCAATTGTTCCGTCGCCTTCATCTTTTGTAAATAACGCATGGGCGTTATAAAAATCGCCGCGGTCTGTCTTTATATATACTGTGTGGTCATCCGGAATAACTTTATCGCCAAGAACATTTACATAATCCTGATCACCGGAAATAGAATACATTTTTTGTCTTTGTTCTTCATAAAGCTCTGGACCCAGTTCACTCTTGAAATACTCCTGAGCCTCAGGAGAAAAACCTTGTCCATCATATGATACAACTTTGTCTACCAAAGCTGCATTTTTAGATGCAAAAGCTACATACTGTGAAAAATTACCGCCCTTTGAATGACCCGTAGTAATAACATTACACGACTCGTCAATGTCCATCGTTCTCACTACATAGTCAAAATAAGATGCTGCTTCTACCTGATATTTAGAGTACGGTGATGCAAGACCATCGCCGTTGTCGTACCAGCGACCCTCACCGGTTCCTCGAAATGCAACATAAACATCACTTGGATGCTTTGAATTTCCGCTGTAAAAAGCTGCACCTTTTGCACCATCATACACTGTATCGCTGTCGCTGCTTGACTGCAGTTTTAAATCCCACACAGGTGCTGTACTATTATTTTTATAATAAGCTTCAAGATTAGCCAGTGCCAATTTACCACCATCTGATTTTGGAGGATTATTCTTTCTCATATCGTCAATTATCTGACCGACAGTATATCCATTATAGCCATCCAGATTATCCGTATACATTAACGTATCTAACATCATGGATGTAGTTGCTTCTTTACCTTCACCATCTATGCTATTAAGCAAGTTAGCATCTGCCATAACTTTTTACCTCCACGTTTCCACACAATTACTAAAATCATTATCCAGCATAAACTTACCTGCCACACTGTAACATGATGAACCATACTGCATAAGGTCTACATGAGTCTTGATATTATTATAAGCATCGGCATCAGACATATAATACACATCGCAAATGCATGCAAAACGGTTATCAATACATTTCTGTTCCAGTTTTTTCAGTTCATTTTCTTTATCCGAATCAGAATGATCAGTCGGCAAAAGAACCTCAAACCAAATATGAGAACCTCTTTTTGCGCAAAACTCTTCGAAAGAGGTTGTACCGTCAAACTCATCAGGCTGCACACCGGAACCAGTGACCTCACACACAACCCTACACTCACCATACACTTCCGATGCAAATTGTTCTGCTGCTGCCTTCGTTTGCTCATGATATTTCACACAAAGGAAATTGTCATGAAAAACCAAGCTTTCACCATTATTAAGACGCTCTTCCATTACCAATATCTTTTTTCCCGGATACTCCGGGCACTGTACATAAATCTCCAAAACTGCCGATGTCAGTTCATTGATTCCGTTATCATCAATTAACGTAAACTCACGTCCATATTTTTCTTTCATATAAGAAAGACAATCGGAAACAGATAATTTGTTTTTTTGCATACAACCGGTCACTCCTGTCACTATCATGATACAGCCTAAAACTGCCATGCCCAAAGATTTGATTATTTTACCGTTTTTCATAGCCGCATTCAGTCCTCCAATACAATGAAAGCCTGTAAAATTTTATTATATTATACTAGATTCTCCAATAATTGTCAATGATTTTGAATCAAAAATCAGGAATGTTTCTTTTGTGGTAATTTGTGCAATTTTTTGATAAACACCATTTTTACATATCGACTTTACTTAATTTGTTTCAGGCAACAACTACATTGACAATATAATTGCATTTCTATATCCGGAAATTTTGCAAGCAAAAATATTGTCAAAATTTTCGAAAACCTATTGACTTTTTGAAATCTCGATGATATAATTATGATATCACATAGATGTGATAATGATTGGACATAAATGGAGGTATTTTCATGAAAGAAAAAATTTTGACCGAGAAGAAAAACGGAATGACAGCGTTGATACTTATTATTCTGTCATACATAATAGCAATAGTCGCATGTATATTTGGCGACAGTATGAGCGATACCTTGATCGGCGGTGTTCTCATTGCAGCATGTGGGATCTGGATTTCGTTCGGTTGGATACTGTTATTGGGGCTTAAAGTATTAAAGCCGCAGGAAGCACTTGTACTCACGCTGTTCGGCAAATACGTTGGCACAATTAAAGGTGACGGTTTTTACTGGGTAAACCCGTTCTGCACCGCAGTTAATCCGGCCGCTGCAACAAAACTTCGTCAGAGCAGCGATGTAGGCTCCTCAAACTCATCCGTATCTGTAACTGCCGATAATTCCACTGTTGCGGTAAGCACGCAAAATACCGATAAGCATATTTCGCTCAAGATAATGACACTCAACAACAACATTCAGAAAATCAACGACTGCCTCGGCAACCCGATACACATTGGTATCGCTGTTATCTGGCGCGTTGTTGACACGGCTAAAGCAGTGTTTGACGTTGACAACTACAAGGAATATCTCTCACTTCAGTGCGACACTGCGCTGAGAAATATAGTTCGTCTTTACCCCTATGATGTGGCTGAAAATATCGACACAACCGGTGACGGAGTTGCGGACGAAGGCAGCCTTCGCGGCTCGAGTGACATTGTTGCAAAACGTATTCGCGATGAAATTCAGACAAAAGTTGAAAATGCGGGCATTGAAATCATTGAGGCAAGAATCACATACCTAGCGTATGCGCCCGAGATCGCAGCCTCTATGCTCCAGCGTCAGCAGGCAAGCGCAGTTGTTGACGCGCGCAAGCTTATTGTTGACGGCGCAGTAGGAATGGTTGAGATGGCACTTGAAGAGCTGAACCGTAAGAATGTAGTTCAGCTTGACGACGAGCGTAAAGCGGCCATGGTATCAAATCTGCTTGTTGTTCTCTGCGGCAATCACGACGCACAGCCGGTTGTTAATTCAGGGAGTCTGTATTAATGGCGGCAAAAAAGCAGATCCCGCTCAGGCTCTCTGATAAACTTTACAAGGAAATCGCAGCGTGGGCGGAAGATGACTTTCGTTCGGTCAACGGGCAGATCGAATATTTACTTACCGAATGCGTAAAACAAAGGCATAAAAACGGCGGGTACGTCGGCAAAATAGCAGAAGATAACAACGCCGAATAATAAAAACACTAAACTCCCATGGCAAACAAGCCACGGGAGTTATTGTGATTAAATATACCTTTTTAGCAAATTGTGAGAATCGGCCGCAAAATTTTTTGGCAGACCTCTGCTTGATCTGTTAATTTTGATCAGACCGGAATATTATTTCATGGAAGATTCATAGCTTTCGATCATTCTTTTTACCATCTGACCTCCGACTGATCCCGCCTGACGAGATGTCAATTCACCGTTGTAGCCTTCCTTGAGGTCAACGCCGACTTCGTTTGCACACTCCATCTTGAAACGATCCATAGCTTCTCTTGCCTCCGGAACGTTAAGCTTGTTTGTATTATTAGATGACATATCTATTTCTCCTTTTCACTAGACGTACAAATACGCGTTTTTATTGGCAGATGTACCGTTTGTAACAGCATTGGCATCCCAATTACTATATCTTTGGTACGCTGCCGACTTTTTGCACCGCCTTTGTTGGTGCAAAAATATTATATGTCGAAAAGGGCAGATTTAATCAAAGTAAAAATTGGTATTATTGAATTTGTTTTTTATTTTTCTTCGCCAAGATAAAAATGATCAAAATAATAAGCATTGATCCACAAATACTGCCGCTGAAATCTATCAATATATCTTTGACTTGAGGCGTGCGTTCCGGTGAAAAATACTGCAAAGTTTCATCGATCACTGGTACGCTTAACAAAATAAATAATAACTTAAAGATCTGAGTTTTAATTTGATTTGTATATTCGTACATAGTCCATGATGTGAAGAATCCAAATACTCCGAATTCCGTAAAATGGGCAAGTTTTCGTATCATATATTCCGTAATCTCAAAAGGGAGTGGAAGTTTGTTTGTTATTTGAAGAATCAACATTAGCATTCTGCCGCTCTCCGCAGATGAATCATCACCTGACATGCAGGATTGCGAAAAAATAAAAATTAGTATAAGCAAAGAAGCTGTCAACAGTAATTTTTTTCTCATTTTTAACATATTCTCCTTTGTAAAAATGCAGTGTTATGATCTTTGCAACAAAATAATCATAAATGCAATTTTAGGTATTGTCAAGACTTTTTTCATAAGATATAATAATAGAATGTGTAAGGTTAAGATTTTTTTCGGGAGGTAATCATCATTGGAGCATCTTGTTGAAACACTTGTAAATTCTCTGGGCGGTATTCCTTCGGAACTGGTGATATTTATTATTTCGCTGTTTCCTATATTGGAGCTTAGAGGTGGATTAATTGCAGCGTCACTCCTCGGCGTAAATATCTGGAGAGCAATACCTATATGTATTGTTGGAAATATTCTGCCGATACCGTTTATTCTATTGTTTATTGAAAAAATATTTGATTGGCTGAAAAACACACGATTTGTAAAGATGATCAACAAACTTGAAGAAAAAGCCGAAAAGGGAGCACAAAAAATAATGAAGCACAAAAAGCTTGGATTGCTTTTGTTTGTGGGCATACCACTTCCGGGGACAGGGGCGTGGACGGGTTCTTTGGTTGCTGCTCTTTTTCACTTTAAACTTAAAGACGCAAGTATATCTATATTGGGCGGCATAGTTATGGCCACGATCATTATGTGTCTTGTCTCATATGGAATACCGTTTTTGATAGGAATGGCTTTATAAGTATGGAAACATATAAGTATGATGTGGTAATACTCGGCGCAGGTTCGGCAGGATTGGCTGCAGCATATGCAGTCGGGCGATACTCTTCCAAAAAGATCAAAATCGCGCTGATCGAAAAAGAACTAAAGCCCGGAAAAAAGCTGCTTGCCACGGGCAATGGACGCTGCAATCTGACTAACATAAATATGTCCTCGGCATACTACAATGAAACAGCAAGGGAATTTTTAGATAAATTGATAGAGAGAATGAATCCCCAAAAATTAATAGATGAGTTCAGCTCAATGGGGCTTTTGTGCCGTATTGACAGTGAAGGCAGAGTATATCCATATTCAAACCGTGCCACGACTGTACTCGACATTTTTTCACTGTGGATCAAAAAGAACGGAGCGGATGTTTTTTGCGGCACAAAAGCTAACGAGGTAACGGCAATCGGCGGCGGATACAAAATCAATTGCGGCGATAAAATGTTCATTGCAAAAAAGCTGATACTGTCAACAGGAGGCGCGGTTCAACCAAATCTCGGTTCCGACGGCTCATCATACAGATTTGCTAAACAGATTGGATTGAAATGCAGCAATATTTTCCCATCTCTCGTACCTATATCAGTCAGCGACAAAAACATAAAAATACTTAAGGGCGTTCGTGCCAAAGCACGTGTAAAGCTGAAAGCGGACGGAAAAATAATAGCTGAAGAATACGGCGAAGTCCAATTTAACGAGAAAAATATTTCGGGTATATGTATTTTTCAGTTGTCACGTTATGTAAACGAGTGGTTTGTCAATAAAACTATTAGCGGAACAAGATTTAACGATATACTTATCGAAATTGACCTGATACCGGAATATTCTCATAATGACATATTGCAAATAATTGATAACCGCATAAAACTTTTTCCGGGAATATTGGCAAAAGAAATGACCAATGGGGTCGTACATGAAAAGCTCGGGGAATACATAACAAAAAAGATTGGAATAAGACCTGAAACCAAGCTTTCAGAAATAACGTCAAAAGAAAAACATATGACGGCAGATATGCTGAAATCGCTTACATTCAAGCCGACCTCACCGTCTGATCTTAACGCTGCACAGGTAACGGCAGGCGGTATCGCTATTGATGAGATAGACGGCACTTTTCAGTCTAAAAAATATCCGGGTCTGTACATTATCGGAGAAGCACTCGATGTTGACGGTAAGTGCGGAGGATATAATCTACATTTTGCGTTTTCCTCCGCAATAACAGCGTCGCGCTGCCTCACCAATGATAAAAGTTCTGCGCCCACACTAAATTATAGTGAACGTCATTGAAAAAATCCTATTAAGAACATTTATGAATGCGCAATTCAATTCGCAATTCGCAATTCGAAATGCGCA
>CADCOF010000093.1 GCA_902802975.1 uncultured Ruminococcus sp.
GTTTTGTCCTATGTAAATGGGACCTTTGTACCCATGCCTATTTCTTTGGAAACCATCAATCAACTTTATAACATGAACCTGTCTGAGAATCAGATGGATGCATTCATAGAGAGCCAGAAGGTGAAGATTGATGAGATCCATACGAGCGAGGATGTTGTTCTAAGCCAGGGCGGTCAGGATATTTACGAAAAGTTTTTCAAGTATTTTACGATTAAGCAGTGGGGTGTCGATCCATCACAGTTAGATAAGTCTGTGATTAGCCGTATTCCATTTCGTAAAAACCGTGATACTCGTTACTTTACTGACCAATATCAAGGCAATCCTCAGGGCGGTTTTACTAAATTGTGCCAGAGGATGCTTGACCATCCGGAGATTAAGGTGTTGCTGAACACGGACTATAAGGAAGTCATTGACGATATCGAACACGAGAAGTTGATCTACACGGGACCATTGGATTATTACTTTGATTACAAGCTCGGGAAGCTAAAGTGGCGTAGTATCCGGTTCATTTTTGAAACACATGACTGTGAGTCCTATCAGCCGACAGCAAGCACTCGTTGGCCAATGGATTATGAGTATACAAGAATTACCGAGTTCAAGAAGATGACTGGACAGAAGAGCAATAAAACTACCATTCTGAAGGAAATCCCTTGTGATGGTGAGGAGCCGTTCTATTCATTTCCCACTGCAGAGTGGAAGGCTCTTGCGCAGCAATACCGGAATTTGGCAGCAAAAGAGATAGGCGTGATCTTTCTCGGAAGGCTTGCCGAATACAAATACTACGATATGGATGATGTTGTAAGGCGAGCGCTGAATGTGTTTAGAGAGACTATACAGTGAGATGTTCTTCTATTTTCTGATTATTTGAATTTGGCCTGTTTGTTATGGAAATATATTTGAAAGAGGTTACAACATGAAGAAGTTAATCATGATAACAAACTATTTCCCATATGGGTCAGATACTGGAGAAATGTATCTAAGAAACGAAATATTTGAAACAAGCCGAATATTTGATGAAGTGGTAATTCTTTCATGTAATGCTAAAAAAGGAGATTTCCTTTTTACAGATAACTTACCTCAGAATGTGCAGTATTTTGCATTAGATGCAGGGCTTTCAAAGATTTCATCTATACCCATGATCTTTTCTAGCAATTATCTAATGGATGACCATAAGATCCTTTGTGAGCGTAAGAGCAATTCTTTTGCAAAAAACTGTTTTTTATATTACTTTCTGAATAAGACCAAATATCGAATAAACAGAATCCATAGTCTTGAACTTTTTAAATCAAGCAAAGAAGATAATGTGATAATATATTCATATCGTTTGTTTGATTTGGCGATGATTGCAGTATTCTTAAAGAAACAGTACTATAATAATGCAATGGTTATTAGCAGAGCTCATCGATATGATTTGTATGAAGAAAAAAACAGATTAAAATATCTGCCTTGTAGAGTATACTTAATGAACAATTTGGATATGATTTATCCGTGTTCTTTTGATGGGGAAAAATATTTACGAAACAAATATAAAAAGTACGGAAATAAGGTGTTGTGTTCTTATTTAGGAACCAAAGACTATGGGTTTCAAGAAAAGACGGAGAATTCAACGCTACAGGTTATCAGCTGTTCAAATGTTATACCGGTAAAAAGAGTGGAAAAGATTGCAGCAGTTATGTTGGAATTGAGTAAAAGAATAGATCTTGTCTGGACTCATATTGGTGATGGTACGGACTTAGAAAAGATAAAAAGGAAATATAGTAACGAGATTTCTGATGGAATTATGATATTTGCTGGAAAACAACAGCATGAACAGGTTATCAAACAGTATCAGCAAAAATTTTATGATTTATTTATTAACCTAAGTGAAAGCGAAGGAATTCCGCAATCAATAATGGAAGCTTTATCTTTTGGAATTCCAATTGTAGCAACTAATGTAGGTGGCAATGCTGAAATCGTTCTGGATCATTATACTGGATATTTGGTTGAAGAGAACGAAGTTATTCAACAAATTGCTAATATAATAGAAAAGTATTCAAAAATGTCCATTAGCAGCGTCAATTTAATGAGGCGGAATTGCAGAAATAGATGGAAAGAGTGTTTTAATGCCGCGAACAATTCCATACGCTTCTTTGAGGGGATTGTTCATTAAAGGAAGGAAAAGCCAATGATTCAAGGATATTTGATATATTTTATTGTATTGATTGCCGGATTGTGGATAGCTAGTTTGGTTATAACTGGCGATATCTTTTCCCCAGTTAGCGTTTTTTGTCTCATGTTTTTATTTTCCTCATTCTGTGCACTTTATAGTACAAATAAATGGAACTTTGCAATGAGCATTGATACATTTCAAGCTTTGACATATGGGGTTTTGTCTTTTTTCATCCCTTCCGTATTATTTCATGTTGTAATGATTAAAAAAAGAGACTATTATCTTGTCGAGGATGAAAAGAGTGTTGAGGAAGATAGTTACAGTCCAGAATGCCGACTGGTTGAAGTTTCGAGTAATAAGGCATTTTTGATCGTTCTTATTTTTTTTGTATGCACTGCAGTTTATTTTTTCTTTCTGACTAGAGCAGTGGGTCGAGTTGAGTTATCCAGAATAGCATCGGTTTATAGAAATTCAATGATATCGGGTGTAGGAAATCAGATATCATTTGTCGGTAGGTTGATGATGATAATTATCAGAGCAATTGCCAATGTTTTAGTATGTATAATAATAAATAATTTTTTTGCAACAAGAAGTTTTGGTAATCATTCATTCATCCTGTTTTTTTGTTGTTCTGCATATGTTCTTTTGACATTATTGAGTGGTGAAAGAACAAGCGCCATAAGATTTGTAGGAGTAATGGTACTATCTTTTAGCATTTTTTGGCAAAGAAATTCATATTATAGAAGATTAGTAAATATTAAATATATTATTCTTTCTGTGCTTGGAGCATTGGTTTTACTGTACGCATTTAGCGCAATAAGATTTTTTGTTGGTAGAAGTAGTCAACTGGATATATTTGATTATGTTTCAATGTATGCTGGCGGTCCTATATATAGTTTTGACAGATTTATTAATTCATATATACGACCAACATTTTCAGGAACAAAAACTTTTGTAGGACTATATAATAACTTTGCACGATTAGGCTTTGGTGACTTATTATCGATAAACAGGGATACAATAACGATTCAAAATCTCAATATCTATATAGGAAATGTATATACTTGTTTTTATGACTATTATTCTGATTATGGTCCAATTGGCATGGTATTATTAGTTTGTTGCTATTCATGCATTATTAATGGAATGTATTACAGGGCTAAGTTCGCAGAAGATAGGACTCTGCTCAAGACAATAGAATACACTTTTTTTGCCACAACATTATTTTTTGTGTCTTTTACTGAACAATTTTTCACTTCATACGTTACACTTTCAACAATAGAGTCTTTGATTATTATTAAAATAGTGTATTGTTTTTTCGTATCTAGAAGTGTGGGATTTTTGAGGTATGCAATATCAAAAGACTAAAGAAGACCGAAATAGAACTGGAAAAGGTTGGTAGTGAAATGATAAATGAAATTGTAAAACAATATATTAAAAAAGCCAAGTTTGTTTCATTTGACATATATGACACGTTGATCGTACGTGGGTGTAAATATCCGGCTGATGTGTTTAAAATTATTGAATTATTTGGTTATGAGAATTTTGGTGGAAAAAGAGTTGCTGCAGAGAAAGAAGCTAGAAAACATGCTGAAAAAGAGGATGTAACCTTAGATGAAATTTATATGTATCTTGATTATTTTGATAATGAAATAATTAAAAAAGAAGAAATAAGGATTGAACAAATAATTTCTCAGCTTAATAAGGAAATATTTGAATTATACAATTATTGTATTTCTGAAGGCAAGAGTGTGATTATTACATCTGATATGTATTTGCCCATTCAAACTATCAAGAGGATATTGGAAGAGAATGATATTACAGACTATTCAGAATTGTTTCTATCAAGTGAAATTGGACTGCGAAAGAAAACAGGTCATTTGTTTGAATACATTATAAATACATTGAATATTCAGCCGGGAGAACTCTTTCATATTGGAGACAACCATATTTCTGATAATATAGTTCCTATGAAAATGGGAATTATAACATATGAATATCATTCCTCGGTAAAGCATTATAATTTTTATCAATGTCAAAAATACCATACCAATGCATTGATGAAGATGAGATACGTAGGAAATGATGACCCATATTTTCAAATCGGTTATACACACCTAGGTCCTCTGTTGTATGGCTTTTCTAGTTGGCTACATAATATAATTGAAGATAACCATTCGGATAAGGTTGTATTTCTTGCACGAGATGGGCGTATTATGAAACGAGCTTATGAAGCACTTTATGGTGACAGTGACAATTACTTATATTTATATGGTTCAAGAAGAGCATTAATTGTTCCTATTCTCTGGAAAAATCCTGACATTGAGCATGTAAAAAAAATAATTCATTTTCATGATCGTATGAAAATTAGTGAGTTCTTAGAACGAATAGGATTGGACTGTGATCAGTGTCAAGAAGAACTTTATTCGGTTGGTTATTCGGGAGATAGCTTGATTGATATTTGGCAGCTAACTGCAGACGAGGTTGTAAAATCATTTTACGAGTCTATTAAGTCCAAGATAGTTAAACAGTCTAAAGAAGAATATTTACATGCTTATAAGTATTGGACAGATAATCTTAAAGGAGCGTCTAAAATATCAATTATAGACATCGGCTGGAATGGAAACATGCAGAATGCATTAATTGATCTTTTGGAAGGTCAGGTAGAAATTGAAGGCTATTATATTGGTGTTAATCCTGATACAAAATATGATTTTAAAACGGATGGATTTCTTTTTAGCAAGACAAATGGTGCTAGTTTAAAGAATCAGATCGAGAATTTTAGTGGACTTTTTGAAAGCTTCTTTATGACAAATCACGGATCAACAAAAAGATATATAGAAAATGGTGTTGAATTGTTGCCATATGAATACTTGCTACTAGATGACAAGATCATGGACGAAGACCAAAGTATCAGAAAAATTCAAAGCGGTGCTTTGCAGTACATAGAAGATGTGAAGAATATCATTGGAAAAAATGAAGTGGCTGTATCTTCAGATGAGAGTGTTGCTAATATATTAAATCTAGGCTTGTACCCCTCATCTTTATCGTGTAATCTTTTGGGAGATTTTAGGTTTTATAACTCTGGAATGAGTTATTTAGCAAGACCTCAGAATCAGAGGTTTAGTTTAAAAGAGTTAAAACAAACAAATTGGCGAATCGGATATTTAAAAAGGTGCTTCAACTTAAACTTGCCATATTATCTATTAGCAAAGACTATAAAACTATTGAAGAAGAAATCATAAACATGGATTGGACAACGCTATGAAACAGAAATCTATATCTCAGAACGCCATATTAAATATCATATATACACTAACAAATATGATCTTCCCACTATTCACATTTCCTTATGTTTCGAGAATTATTTTAGTTGATTTGATGGGAAGAATCTCATTTTATCAATCGATTTCAAGCTATGCGATAATGGTTGCTTCTGTTGGAATATCAACTTATGGTATTCGAGCGGTTGCTCGTTGTAGGGATGACAAAGTTTTACTGACAAAAACTGTACAAGAACTCTTCATTATCAATTCAATTGGAACTGCATTTGTTATTTGCGTTATTCTGTTTTCGTTGCTATTTTTGGATAGACTGAAAGATGACGCGCTGCTTTTAATAATTAATATTCTATTGATTTTGACTGCCCCTTTAGGTATGAATTGGCTTTATTCCGGACTTGAACAGTATTCGTTTATTACAAGGAGAGCAATTGCAGTTAAAGTGCTATCGCTAATGGCGATTTTCGCTTTTGTAAAGACAAAGGATGATTACACGATATATGCGTTAATCATAGCCTTGTCATCTGTTATTACTTATGTTATCAACTTTGCGTTCTGTCAAAAATTTATTTCTTTTAAACTAATTAAGCATAACTATAAACCACATTTTAAACCTATGCTGTTGCTGTTTTCATCTATATTAGCGATAAATATTTATACACATCTTGATTCAGCGATGTTAGGATTTATTTGTGATGATAGGCAAGTAGGGTTATATACAATTGCAATATATGCTAAAACGGCTTTACTGACAACGGTAAATGCAATCAGTGCAGTATTGTTACCACGAGTATCTTATTATTTTTCTAATGAGAATACGGATGCATTGCATAGTTTGTTGAGAAAATCCATTTCGATTATTTCGATGATTTCAGTCCCTCTAACAGTTTTTTTTATTCTCAAAGCAAAGGATTGTGTTTTAATTCTTGGCGGGGAAGATTATATTGATTCTGTACCTTGTATGCAAGTTATTATGCCGGTTCTGCTAATATCTGGTTTTTCAAATATTACTGGCAATCAGATTCTTATTCCTCAAGGAAAAGATAGTTGTTTTATGAAAGCAGTTGTTAGTGGAGCTTTTGCAGATATTATTCTCAATTCGCTGTTAATGCCGCATTATGGTTGCCTAGGAGCAGCAACTGCTACATTAATCGCTGAGATGATTCAGATGATGATACAGTTACATTTCGCTAAAGGATTCGTTATTCCAAATGTTAGCCTAAAAAAAACTTTCATCATTTTTTTCTCGACATGCGAATCTGCACTGGTAATGTGTGGTATTGAAAGAGTATTGGTATTAAAAAATTTTTGGATTGAGTTTATTGTATGTGCTATGTCTTTTTTTATTATATACATGATTTCTTTACTAGTATTTAAAGAAGAATACTTATTAACATATGTTCATAGTTTTCAAAGAAAAGTATTTACAAGAAGGTAAAGCATCACTATTAGACGTGAATATTCCTATAAAGATTGAAATAAAAGATATCACAACACGGTCTTTTATGCAACCAGTGTTATGCTGATAGATGAAATGGCAAAAGATTCAAATCTAGGTCTGCCAATCGAATGGTTTGGGCAGTGGAAGCAAATAGAAATAACCGAGGAGAAAAGGAATGACTACTAAAACCAAAATTGATCTCAACAACAAAACCATCCTCGTAACCGGTTCTCCCGGCTTCATAGGTGCGCACTTGGTTCTCCGCCTCCTGCGCGACTTATCTGGAGGAACGGTTGTTAGTCTTGATAACATGAACAATTATTATGATCCCGCTCTGAAGGAATACCGTTTATCCTTGATAAAAGCAGCAACTGAGCAGTCTCAGGTCGATCATGTGTTCATCAAAGGATCCATCAGTGACAAGGCACTTATGGACGAGCTATTCCAGACCTATCACTTCGACGTTGTTGTCAATTTAGCAGCCCAAGCAGGCGTGCGGTATTCTATAGACCATCCTGATGTTTATATCGAAAGTAATCTGATTGGTTTTTACAATATCCTTGAAGCCTGCCGTCACAATCCTGTGGATCATCTGGTGTATGCTTCCAGCTCGTCAGTCTATGGAGGAAACAAGAAGATTCCCTTCAGTGCGGAGGATAAAGTGGACAATCCAGTTTCTCTTTATGCAGCGACTAAAAAGTCCAACGAGCTTCTTGCTTACGCCTATAGCAAACTCTACAACATACCCTCCACGGGCCTCCGGTTCTTCACGGTCTACGGTCCCGCTGGTCGCCCGGATATGTTTTATTACTCATCGACCAAGCGTCTTGCTGCCGGACAGAAGATCCAGATATTCAACTACGGTGACATGAAGCGGGATTTTACCTATGTTGATGATATTGTGGAGGGTGTTTTCCGAGTAATGCAAGGAGCGCCAAAGAAGAGCTCCGGGCCAGATGGTCTGCCAAATCCACCGTATGCTGTCTATAATATCGGTGGCGGACAGCCGGAGAATTTGCTGGATTACATAAGCATATTGCAGGAGGAATTGGTTGCAGCAGGTGTTTTGCCCCCAAATTACGACTTTGAATCGCACCGAGAATTGGTGGGAATGCAACCGGGAGATGTGCCTTTGACCTATGCGGATAGTACTGATTTAGAGCGAGATTATGGTTTTACTCCCCAAATTGGTATTCGAGAAGGATTGAGAAATTTTGCCAAGTGGTATAAGGAATATTATCAATCCTAATAGATGAACGAGAGGAAAATAGTATGAACAAGACAATTGCAGTAGCCGGAACCGGTTATGTCGGTTTGTCACTAGCAGTGTTGCTCGCTCAACATAATCATGTCAGAGCGGTTGACATCATTTCAGAAAAAGTGCAACTCATCAACAGCAAACAATCGCCGATTCAGGATGATTATATTGAGAAATATCTTGCCGAAATGGAGCTTGACCTTACAGCAACTACAGACGGTAGATCGGCCTACAAAGATGCAGAATTTGTTATTATCGCAACACCGACCAATTACGACAGTCAGAAGAACTATTTTGATACTAACGCAGTAGAAGCGGTCATTCGGTTGGTGATGAAGGTCAACCCGGATGCAATAATGGTTATCAAATCCACTGTTCCGGTTGGCTACACCCGTTCGATCAGAGAAAAATTCCACAGCGACAATATCATTTTCAGTCCTGAATTCCTGCGAGAATCCAAGGCACTATATGACAATCTCTATCCTGCCAGAATCATAGTTGGCACGGACGGATCCGAAAGGCTGAATGAAGCAGCAAAGATCTTTGCGGAGCTTCTTCAGGAAAGTGCTGAAAAGGAGAATATTGACACGCTTTTCATGGGGTTTACAGAAGCGGAAGCGGTCAAACTTTTTGCCAATACATACCTTGCATTGCGAGTGGCTTATTTCAATGAACTTGACACCTATGCAGAGATGAGAGGACTTAAAACAAGGTCTATCATTGAAGGCGTTTGCCTTGATCCACGCATTGGTTCGCATTACAATAATCCGTCTTTCGGGTACGGAGGCTACTGTCTCCCAAAGGATACGAAACAGCTTCTTGCTAACTATGCGGATGTCCCGGAAAATCTGATTCAGGCAATCGTGGAATCAAATCGCACGCGCAAGGATTTCATCGCTGACCGGGTGTTGGAACGTGCGGGATATTACACTGCGAATTCCATGTGGAATGCTGACAAGGAACATTCGATTGTCATTGGTGTATATCGTCTGACTATGAAGTCCAATAGCGATAATTTTCGTCAAAGTTCTATTCAGGGTGTGATGAAGCGTATTAAAGCAAAAGGTGCTTCGGTCATAATTTATGAGCCCACCCTTGAAGATGGAACTACTTTTTTCGGATCACCGGTGATTAACGATATTGAGAAATTCAAGAAAACTTCTAACGCTATTATTGCCAATCGCTACGACAGTGTTCTGGATGATGTCGAGGACATTGTCTATACTCGTGATTTGTTCCGCAGAGATTAACACTGTTTCAATTCGCTTACGGACTTATGATCTTTCTGCTTGGAATAGTTCTACTACGAGTGCAAGGATTTTCGATATAATTAATATTTTCACAATATATTAGTGCATTATATCATCATCGTCGTAAAGAAACAGGAGGTATGCCGTTGAGTGTTACTCTGACTTTAGGGGCAGAATTCACGCTTTTAATTTTTCTTTTGATTGCTTCAAGGGTATTGGA
>CADCOF010000094.1 GCA_902802975.1 uncultured Ruminococcus sp.
AGAATTTTCGCAGCTTTTTGAGGAAATCAAAGCCGTTTCCGTCGGGAAGATTTATGTCAAGAATTATGAGGTCGCACGGCTTTTCGGAGCTGTATTCCGAGAGCCTGTAAAGCTGTCTGAACGAATATTCGTCGTTTCTCAGTGCGAGGGCGATACCGTTGTTCAGCGCAGCATCGTCCTCGATTATCGTTATATTTTTCATTGTACCGCCCCCTGATTTTTGATCTCACATATTTTATAACAGTTCAATAACAATATAGCCCGACGGAACTGTATGCGTTTATTCAATGGTAAGTTTCGGACTTTGGGCGGTTACTAACGAACTGTTGATGGGTGCAGTCCACTGTAGTATAATTTTGCGTAGAAACCGCCTTTTGATAATAATTGTTGATGATTTCCTTGCTCAATGATATTTCCGTCTTTCATCACAAGGATAATGTCGGCTTCTTCAATCGTTGATAGTCTGTGCGCAACAATGAAACTGGTTCTGCCTTTCATCATCTTTGCGAAAGAAGATTGTATTATGCTCTCAGTTCGTGTGTCTATGCTTGATGTGGCTTCGTCAAGTATCAGCATAGGGGGGAGGTGAAGCATTACTCTTGTTATGCACAAAAGCTGTTTCTGCCCCTGAGAAAGCCCGGAATTTACATCGCTGATCACAGTGTCATATCCCTGCGGCAGCCTGTTTATGAATCTGTCGGCATGAGTGGACTTCGCCGCTGCAATAATTTCCTCATCCGTGGCGTCAGGTCTACCCATAGCAATGTTTTCTCTCACAGTGCCTGTCTTTATCCATGTGTCTTGAAGAACCATTCCATAGTTTTTGCGCAGTGAGTTTCTTGTTATATCTCGTATATCCGTGCCGTCAATCTTTATTTCGCCGGAATCAATATCGTAAAACCTCATTAGCAGATTTATCAGAGTCGTTTTTCCGCAGCCTGTGGGACCCACTATAGCTACTCTCGTTCCTGCGGGAACTTCCAGACAGAAGTTCTCGATGAGCTTTGTGCCTGGTGTGTATGAAAAATATACATTGCGAAGAGATATTTCACTTTTGACTGAGTTTAGCTCAAGCGCGTTTTCTTTATCTGTTACGGAATCCGAATCAATCAGTTCAAAAACCCGGCTTGCGCATGCCAGGGCGTTTTGTAGCTCAGTTATAACGCCTGATATTTCATTGAAAGGTTTTGTGTACTGGTTTGCATAGCTCAAAAAGCATGTCAATTCACCCACCGTGATCAAGTTCCAATTAATTATGCTTACAGCACCGAATAAAGTTACACAAGCGTATATCAGTGAATTTACAAATCTTGTTGACGGGTTCGTCAGCGATGAGAAAAACACAGCCTTTATAGATGCTTTTGTATATCTGTCATTTATTTCTTCAAAGTTATTTATGCACTCTTTTTCATGACAGAATGCTGCAACTGTTTTTTGTTCGCCGATATATTCATCGACAAAAGATGTCTGTTCGCCTCGTATTTCAGACTGTATTCTAAAATATTCATACGTTCCGCGGGCAATCTTTCGCGCAATAAAAAGCGACATCGGAGTCAGCACTACAACAAGTATTGTAATTCTCCAATCCAAAGACAGCATAAATCCCAGCGTTCCCACAATAGTAAGCACTCCGGAAAAGAACTGCGTAAATCCCATCAGCAGACCATCGGCAAACTGATCGATATCTGATATTATTCTGCTGACAAGATCACCATGACTGTGAGAATCTATATATGAAAAAGGCATACTTTGTATTTTTTCAAATGCCTCTGCACGGATATCCCGAACAATGCTGTATGTGATGTAATTGTTGATTATGTTCATTAGCCATTGTAGAATTGCCGACGCAATTACCAGTATACCTGTAGAAAACAATATCTTTAAAATTGAGTCAAACTCAACCTGACCTTTTCCGACGATAAAATCTATTGCTTTGCCGATCAGTATTGGAACAGTAAGTGTTATCGCAACTGTCACAGCTGCTAAAATGATGGAGAAAAATATCTGAAGTTTGCAGCGTTTTACATATGCAAAAGTGCGTATGATAGTTTTTTTTTGACTTTTCACTTTTTTTCACTCCTTACGGTACTGTGAATAATAAATCTCTTTGTATACGTCGCAGCCGGTCAACAGTTCATCGTGAGTACCGATTCCGACAGCATGCCCGTCATCAAGAACTACTATTTTATCAGCAGATATAATAGAGGACGCACGCTGTGATACAATAAAAACTGTATTGTCAGAATAGTTTTGCCGAAGTGACTGACTGAGTGCAGCATCTGTTGCATAATCGAGAGCAGAGGAGCTGTCATCGAATATCAATATTTGAGGATTTCCAACCAGCGCACGCGCTACGGTTAATCTTTGACGCTGTCCTCCGGAGAGATTTTTTCCGCCCTGTTCTAGCATATAATCAAGACCACCCGGCTTTTGTTCAACAAATTCCAATGCATGGGCGTTTTTGGCGGCATTCAAAAGATCACTGTCATTTGCCTCTGCATTGCCCCAAAGCAAATTAGCTCGAATGCTGCCCTTGAACAAAACAGATTTCTGAGGTACAATTCCGAAATAAGACCGAAGCTGCTCTCTGGGATAATCCTTAATGTTTACACCATTGAGAAGTACTCTGCCTTCTTCAACATCATAGAAGCGTGCGATAACGTTGACAAGCGTACTTTTACCCGAACCTGTTCCACCGATTATACCTATCGTTTCTCCCGGTTTCACACTCAAATTAATATTTGATATTGCAGTGTTTGCGCCTCCGCGATATCTCATAGAAACGTTTTTCAATTCGATTATGTATTCGCTGTCATCATTTGTTATAATTTCACTGCCATATTGAACAGACGGTTTTATTTCAAAAATTGCCTCGACTCTGTCACCGCATGCTACAGCTTTAATAATACTGAGTATAAGATTTGCCAGCTTAATAAGTTCCACAAGTATTTGAGATAAATAATTATAAAGTGCTACGACCTCGCCGGTAGTTAGAATACCGTTATTAACTTCAACCGCGCCTGTATATATCAATATAATGACGAAAAAATTCACAATCAGAAGCGTTAGTGGATTCATAAGAGCAGATATCCTGCCGGTAAAATTTTGAAGAGATGTTAAGAAATTGTTTTTGTCGTTAAATTCATCTATTTCGGACTGTTCCTTACAAAAAGCTCGGATTATTCGAACTCCGGAAAGGTTGTCCTTTGTCAACAATAATATCGAATCAAGATTTTGCTGAATCTTTTCATACAGCGGTATACATATAACCATAATGCCAAATACCACAACAAAAAGAAGAAAAATCATAGCTACAAATAGAAGTGCAGACTTTTTATCGATAGTAAACGCCATAATCATCGCGCCAAATACAATAAACGGCGACCTCATGAACAGTCTGAGCGTCATATTTACACCGTTTTGCAGCTGATTTAAGTCGCTTGTCAGCCGCGTGATGAGCGTTGCTGTTCCGGTTTTATCCAATTCAGAGTAAGACAAACTTTGAATATGTGAGAACAGTGCGCTGCGAACTCTCGATGTAAAATTAATTGCGGCCGCAGCGGCAAAATACTGTGCAGTCAAAGAACTTGCCAGTCCGGCAAAAGCAAGCCCCGCCATAAGAGCTGTGTTTTTTATTACAGCATCTATATTGTTTTGTCCTATTCCGTTATCTATCACTGCAGCAACAGCAAGCGGTACAAACAACTCAAACAATGCCTCTACCATTTTGAATATAGGGGCCAGTATCGCTTCCAGTTTGTTTCCGTTAAAATATTTCAGTAGTTTTCTCAAGCCAATTAACCACCTTTTTATTTGACAAAAAGGGACGCATTCATAACGTCCCTTTTTATATTGTTTTATAATTATTTTGTATTTTTTCTATTTGTAACTCTGATCATATTTTCTCCGATTCCCAGGAACAAGAACATATACGGAGTGATAATCGGAGTGGCAAGATTGAATATAGACTGAGCTGCATAAGCAGTGATAACAAGTATGGGTATCAGCAGTTCAGGAGTTTGTGAACACCTTCTGATACCTCTGATAATTACAGCGAAAATCAGCGTGACATACGAAATAAATCCGAGCAAACCTGTTGTAACGAGATAATTCAAGAACTCGTTGTGTGCCGTATCAAATATACTGTTGTAACGTTTTACCATTTCGTCTCTGTACTCCGACTTGATCAGCTGTCCAAATGTATCGGGTCCCGAACCAACCAGAAAATTTTTGATTCCATGTGATTTGAATAATCTGAAACCTCTTATCCAAGCGAAGCCTCTGTGAGTACCCCACTGATCATTTAATCGAAGAATTTTTGCCATACTACCCAAGTCAGTTTCCGTGTTGATCACGGAAAAATAGACAAGCGTACCCACCAAAGCCAACGCAGCGAGACCTGCAAGAGAGCTAACCGAAATGGTCACCCATTTGGGACTGTGCTTTTCGCCGAATTTGCTTTGCAGATAATATGTTCCTATAGTCAAAAATAACAAAATACCAATTACAGTAAATATTCTTCTGTCAAAGATCAAAAACTTTGACACGTCTTGTAAATTCTTATACTTATCTTTGAAGAAATAGGAGATCAGTCTCAAGACTTTTGTTGATGCCAGCATAGCTGTAGATAAAACAAAGAACTTGAACAGACGCTTGGCGTTGCCGCAGCAATAAATAAATAATATAGTCATAAATACAACAAGACCGAAGTAGCCACTGAGGCTGTTTGCTATAACAAGACCCATGAAATTAACTGAAGATGTAAAACAGAAAAACGCAAAGAACGCGTTATCTTTAGATAATACCGCAAGAGCGAGACTTACCGGGAGAGCCACACAAATAAATCCTGAGAACATATTGATATTGCCTATTGTTGTGATAAAATCCTTCTGTTGTTCCTCTTTGATACATGAAATCAGATTAAAAGGGTCGATAAAAAATTCGTTCATGACAGCGATTAAGCTGACCACACCGGATATCATTGCAAAAACAGTAAATATTATTTCATGACTGCGAAAAAATCTTGATACAAGAAAAAAGCACAGAAAATACAACAGCATCAGCCAAAAACCACTGTTTCTGCCTCCTGATCCGGTAAATGCCTCTTCGCCATATTCCGAAAGGCACGCTGATAATAAACAAACAATGGTGAATGACAAAAATGAAATATCACTGACAGACAGTTTGAATATTTGGGGTGGGCGTTTGTCTTTGTCAATGCCGCAAACAAACGTTGCTAAAATAAAGAACAGAAGAATCAATAATGACGCTTCAAAAAAATGGAGTCTGTCTTGTCTAACATTAAACAGCTTGTCTGTCATATAGAACGGGAAAATGGTAAAAAGACTGAGAACGAAAAAATCGGTAAATTTCTCGTACATTGAAAACTGCATTAATCCCGTTGAAGCAGCAGTCTCATCTTTTCTTTTTTTATTATTACTCAAAACTATTCCTCCTGTATTTTTTTGTATTGCAAAATCTAACGTTGATTTCTCAATGAATCAATGTATGATTGCAGGATAATGGTAGCTGCTGCAGTGTCGACTGTACTTTTTCGCTTTTTTCCTTTTACATTATTGTCGTTTAAATATCTATGTGCTATCATTGTTGTGCATCGTTCGTCATGCATTTCTGTCTTAATACCCGATACTTCGGATATTAAACCTGCGAGCAAACGAGCGGATTTTGCGCTGTCTCCTTCTGTGCCGTCCATATTTTTTGGCAAACCTACTATAATCAATTCTGCGTTTTGTTTTTTTGCTTCACACGATATTTTTTCGGCAAGCTTATCACGATTCCATTCGTTTATCACACACAGCGGAAACGCCAAAAACATAGTTTTATCACAAATCGCTAGTCCGGTTCTGGCTTTGCCCGGATCAACGGCAAGAATTATCAAAAGATCACCTCACAATATCTGGATTACCGGCAGATACAACTAAAATTCTTTACAAAAAATGAATTATATGATATAATTAGATAAACAGTGATCTGCCGATCAACATCTTATATTTTAGCACATAAAAGTTGATTTGTACAGACATAAACTAATCTTTTTTAAAAGCTCTGCTTTAAGCCGTCGGGGACGGCTTAAAGCAGACCGAACCGGTTGGAAACCGTCTTCGACGGCAGGTGAGACCCGGGGGACATTCCCATCTGAGGTTATAATGTGATTAACCTGAAAATTAAAAAATGTCGGTGAACAAACAGCAGGTACAATTGCTTGGTTGTTCGCCGAACATAAATTTGTTCTGAATGTTTATTTGTCTTACAAGGAAGGAGATGGTACCGTTGGGCAGAATTAAATTCCCATTAATTCTTCGTATGTGTCGTGAAAACGCTGGTCTCACACAAAAACAAGTAGCAGATGCACTAAATATTGAGCGTTCAACTTATGCTTACTATGAATCCGGTGTGAGCCATCCAAACGGAAATATAATATTGAAACTATCAAATCTTTTTAACGTTGATCCTAACGTTCTTGTTGAGGCAATAGGAAACTACGATCCTTTCAAAAAAGATAATTCAACTGTTTTGAAGGTGAGTGATTCATCAACTGAAGAAAGAGACATATTCACTGCACTAAGCCACGAAGAACAAACCATACTACTGATGTATCGTTCTTTTTCAGAGGAACAAAAAAGAATAGTTAGGGAAACACTATTGAAATTCCAAAATGAAAACGCTAAGGCATTTTTAAAAAAAGATCCAGAAAATCAATCAAATTAATTTCACAACATAAGGAGCACAATATATGAGCCAAAAACCTAGAAAACCCAGGAAACCCAAAAAATCCGATATTCAAAAAATCAAATTTACCACTCTTGATTCTCAGTATGAAGAATTTTCGGATTTTTTAGCGCGCGTGCAGTATGACATGATCAAGGAAAAGCTTAACCTAACCAATCTTCCTGATTCTCAGGAACAACCGGGAATACACAAACTCAATGCTGAAGACACGTTCGAAGACTTTATTTTTTTGAAAAAAGATGAATAGACATCTGATTCTTAAAAACAAAATAATATCGCAAAAAAACTATATATCAAGTAAATAGATAATTTTTGTTGTGTGAAAGAATTCGACATTGATGACGATATAATTATATCGTATTATCGAGTTTTTTACAATAGAATTTTTGAAATATCAAAAAAATTGTATGGATATATAATTATTTTGACGATTTATCTGAATTTATTGTGGATAGTGCACTGCAATTTATTTGCTGCTTTATTTTTCTCAGTTCTAGATATGTGAAAAAATACAACTTTATTCACATTAGTAAATATATACAATTAATATTTGAATTGATTGCGTAATATTTACGTTCGGTTTTTTCAACTTTTTATCTTTTTATTGACTTTATTTTACAATTGTTGTATACTTTACTGTGTGATTTTACACGTGTGTTCCGTGTGATTTGGAAACATATAATGCATATGAAATTATTACCCAGAGGAGAATCAACAATGAAATTCATTAAATGTATTGCAATATCGCTCGTTTTAGCATGTTTCTGCGGATGCGGTTCCAATACGGATTTGGTCCCGGCTACCAGCACAACGGCAAATGATCAGGTATCTGTTACCGAAGTTTCTGAAGCCGAAACAGAAGAAAAAACAGATGCATCTCTTTCAGATGTCTTTTCAAAGATATCTTCCGAGGTTGAATTGCCGGATATGGTTGAGCTTAACGATAAACTTTTAATGCGATACTATGGAATTGACGTCTCGGATACAGCTGATTTTGCCGGAGGTGTAGATTCCAGCGGCGTGGGACAAGACGAGATAGTACTCATTAAGGCTGCCGATGAATCCAAGGTAGCAGGTATTGAGCAGGCTCTTCAGACTCGTTATGATTCAAAGCTATCTCAGCAAGAAAACTACAATGCTGATGAAGCGGAGAAGATCCGCAACTGCAAAGTTGAGGTTAAGGGCGAATATGTAACCCTCATTATTTCAAATGATGCAGACAAAATCAACAACATTATAAACAGTGCTCTGTAAAGAACAAAGGATTGTTTAGTTATTATGGGGTGAACCGATTTTCGGTTTACCCTGCTTTTTTATGAGGAGTGAATTTTTTTGGTCTTTTCCAGTATTATATTTTTATTTGTCTATTTGCCTGCTGTGTTATTGTTATATTATGTAACACCAAAGAAATTTAGAAATTTTTTGTTATTTTTTGTTAATCTTGTGTTTTATGGATGGGGTGAGCCAAAACTTGTAGTATTAATGTTGATATCTACATTGATCAACTATGTTTCAGGTCTTCTTATTGCTAGGTTCAGAGAAAAAGACGAAAAAAACACACCGGCCTCAAAAGCAGTATTGATTATTTCGATTATCGTAAATATCGGACTTCTTGGGTATTTTAAATATGCCGGATTTATTGGCAATATTTTACATTTGAAGGTGGGGGATATTCCACTGCCGATCGGAATATCGTTTTATACATTCCAAACAATGTCCTACACAATCGATGTTTATCGAAATGACGCTAAAGCTCAAAAAAATTTTGTTACATTCGGAACCTATGTATCGCTTTTCCCGCAGCTGATAGCGGGACCTATAGTCAGATATAAAGATGTTGAAGAACAACTGATTAAAAGGCAAGAGAACCTTGAACAATTTAACAGCGGAGTAAAAATATTTATGATCGGTATGTGTAAAAAAGTTCTTCTTGCAAACCAAATGGGTCGCTTGTGGGATATTATGCGCGCAGATGATACAGTTGGTATACTGGGCTCGTGGATAGGCATAATTGCATATACTTTTCAGATATATTTTGATTTTTGCGGATACTCTGAAATGGCTATTGGCTTAGGTAAAATGTTTGGTTTTGATTTTCTCATCAATTTTGATTATCCGTATATTTCAAAGTCAATTACCGAATTTTGGAGACGCTGGCATATCTCGCTTTCAACATGGTTTAAAGAATACATATATATTCCACTGGGAGGAAACCGAAAAGGACTGGCTCGTCAGATATTTAATATGTTTGTTGTGTGGAGTCTGACCGGAATTTGGCATGGCGCGAATTATAATTTTATTCTGTGGGGCATCTACTTTTTTATACTGTTGGTTATTGAAAAAGCGTTTCTGCTCAACGCATTGAAAAAAGCACCGGCGTTTATTACACATTTATATGCGCTTGTATTTATTGTAATTGGTTGGGTAATATTTTATTTTGAAGATATGCACGAACTAGGCAGTTATATTATTCGCCTATTTACTCCGGAGAACGGTTTTATTTCTTCAAACGGAACCTGCACGATTTTGGCGTATTTGCCGTTGATTACAGCTGCTGCTATTGCTTGTACTCCGCTAAGTGCGAAATTCTATTCAAAAAAAATAGCAAACAAAAAGTTCAGCCCGATTTTTGATACGGTATTGTGCGTTATCGGGATGTTGTTATGTACAGCGTCACTCATCAGTTCAGGGTATAATCCGTTTTTATACTTTAAATTCTAGGAGATTTAATCATGAAAAGAATCAAATATTTACCGATGTTTGCATTTTGCATAATGGTATTTTTAATTCCCATAATGTATATCGTCACTCCTGACAGTGATTTTTCTCCTCTTGAAAAAAGAAAGCTGTCGCAAATGCCCGAACCTACTGTTTCAAAAGTTTTCAGCGGAGAATTTGGTGAGCAGTTTGAAACATATTTAAGTGATCAGGTTCCTCTGCGCACATTCTTTGTCGGGTTAAACTCGTATTATAACCTTTTCAGCGGACGAAATGGGATAGATGGAATTTACAAAGGCAAAGACAACTATCTTTTTGTAGCTCCGGTAAAGGAGAATCCCACTTTCGACCGGAATTTGGGTTACATCTGCGAATTTTTAGATGATATTTCTGTTCCGTCATATGTGTGCATTGTTCCAAGCTCCGGCTTTATTTATTCAGATATGCTTCCTGCCAATCATTATGATTACAACGACGATAAAATAATTGATAAAGCTTTCTCTGAACTCAGTTCTAATACGACTGTACCGATAAATATTACAGATTCATTTATGTCGCTTTCAAAAAATGAGCAGCTTTATTACAAAACAGATCATCACTGGACGTCACTCGGAGCATATGAATGCTATAAACTGCTCGGAGAAAAGATGAATTTTAATCCTACTCCAAAAGAAAAATTTGCGGTTCAAACATACAGTGGTTTCAAAGGAACGAATTACTCAAAATCCGCACTGTGGAATATGCCATCCGAAAACATAGAGTTATGGAAAAGCAGTCTTCACAAGGAAGGAGATATTACGGTAACGTTTACCGAGAACGGAACTACTTCAGAATATAACACAATGTTTTTTAAGGACAATCTATACGGAGATGATATGTACACGGCTTTTTTGGATGGAAATCATGCAATGGTGAATATAAAAAATCCAAATGTCGGAAACAATAAAAAGCTGTTGATACTCAGAGATTCATACACACATTGTCTCGCGCCGTTTTTGGCAGATAATTATTCTGAAATAACCTTGATAGATGTACGTTATTATTTATCGCCGGTATCAGAACTGATAAAAGAAAACAAAACAGATGAAGTGCTTTTGATCTACAGTATAGACAGCATTGTAAATTCAACCGATCTTGCCGGAATATACTAAGCAGCGGTCACACAAAGTACGCACACAAATTTTAATACAAGTAAGAATGTATCGCCCGTGTCCTAAGTTATATTAGATGCGGGCGATAAAATTTATTTTTACATATAAAAAAATTAAAGTATAGTATTGATTTTTTGGATAATATATAGTATCATTATACTATGAACGCATGAAAATGCGAAATAGTAAGAGGTGAATTAACAATGGCGGAAGAATTGATGATCAGAGCAGAAAACAGTGATACTGTTTTGCATGTTAAAAAAGGTCATTTTGCTACTATGCATAGTCATACAAATTATTTTATTGATGTCACTACTCAAAAAATGAATTTATATGAAGCAAAAATAGTTGCAAAAGAATTGGTTGAGAGATATCGTGCAACGGCTATTATTGATACGGTGCTTTGTATTGACGGAATGGAAGTTATAGGCACTTGTATAGCTGATGAACTTACCCAAGACAATTATATGAACATTAATGCAAAACGTCCTATTTACGTTATTACTCCGGAATTTATTTCGGGAGGTCAGATAATGTTCCGTGACAATTTGATTCCTATGATAGTAGGGAAGAGTGTTCTTGTGTTAGCTGCTTCTGTTACAACGGGCAAGAGCGCATTGGCTGCGATGGATGCTATAAATTATTATGGTGGAAAAATTGTCGGAGTTGCATCGATATTTGCTACTGTCGGAGAATGCGATAATTATCCTGTGTCTTCTATCTTTGACCCCAATGATTTAGGTGATTATCAAAGTTACAAACCCAATCGATGTCCATTTTGTGGAGAGGGTAAGCGCATAGAAGCACTTGTCAACAGCTACGGTTATTCAGCACTTTAAGCGTGATTCTTTGGAGTGGCAGACAATATGAAAACAACAAGTATTCAAAAATATGTTTTTGGCAAGCCTATCGATACAAAAGCCGTTATCAAAGATGTCGATATTTCTGAGAATTTACCCAACTATATAGGTATAAGCGACGATAAGCAGACCATTGCAATTTCACTTGGTGAATCAGATAAGGTATATGGACTGGGTGAGGCTGTGAGAGGTATTAACAAACGTGGTTGGATATATGAAACATACTGTAATGATGATCCTGTACATACAGAAACAAAACGTTCACTTTATGGTGCGCATCCTTTTGTGATGATCGCTGGGAATCACACGTTTGGTTTGTTTGTTGATTTTCCGGATCGTGTTACATTTGATGTTGGCTATACGGATATAAACAAACTTCAGATTACTGTAAAAGAAGCGAATTATTCGCTTTATGTGATAGAATCCGATTCACCCCGCAGTATAGTAAAACATTTTCGTCAGCTTATCGGAAAGAGCTATATTGCACCATTTTGGGCTTTCGGGTTTCAGCAAAGCAGATGGAGTTACGCCAATGCCGATGCTGTGCGTTCCGTTATCGATAATTATCGATCAAACGGTTTCCCAATAGACGCAGTGTACCTTGATATCGACTATATGGAAGATTTTAAAGATTTTACTATAAACGAAGAAAGATTTCCCAATTTTAAAAAGTTTGTAGAAGAAGCTAAAGAGAAAAACATACATTTAGTTCCTATAATCGATGCGGGAGTAAAGATTGAAAAAGGATATAAGATTTACGAAGAGGGAAAAGCGTTATCTTATTTCTGCAAAGATGAAGATGGCAATGATTTTATAGCTGCTGTTTGGCCGGGGAAAGTTTGTTTCCCTGACTTTCTGAACAACGCCGCCGCAAATTGGTTTGGAGAAAAATATAAATATCTTATTGATATGGGTATAGATGGTTTCTGGAACGATATGAACGAGCCTGCTATATTCTATTCTGAAAAACGACTGGATAAGGCAATAGACACGATTGCTGAATTAAAATGCAGAAATATAGGTATTTATGACTATTTTAGACTTAAAGATACTGTGTATGGTATTTCCAATAATCCGGATGATTACAAATCAATATATCATAGCATTGACGGAACACAGGTTTGTCATGATCGGGTACATAATCTTTTTGGAACTTGTATGACAAAATCTGCTGCCAATGCTTTCAAACGTATTGCTCCTGATAAAAATATTCTTATGTTTTCTCGTGCGTCATACATTGGAATGCATCGATACAGCGGTATATGGATGGGGGATAATCAATCTTGGTGGTCACACATAAAACTAAACCTGCAAATGCTTCCGTCACTTAATATGTGTGGCTTTTTATATTCGGGAGCAGATATTGGCGGATTTGGCGATAACTGTACCGAAGATTTGTTACTCAGATGGCTAGCACTCGGAATATTTACGCCTTTGATGAGAAATCACTCTGCATTGGGTACACGAGATCAGGAGTTTTACAGATTTAGCAGTCACAAAGAGGCATTCAGATCGCTTTTGCAGCTGCGCTATTCGCTTATACCTTATATTTACAGCGAATTTATTAAGGCTGCCGAGAACAACGAGCTTTTGTTTACTCCACTGTCTTTTGAATATCGTGGCGATAAGTATGCTGAGTCTATAGAAGACCAGTTGCTTGTAGGCGAAAATATAATGATTGCGCCGGTTTATGAGCCAAATGCTGTCGGGCGATATGTTTATATTCCCGAAGAAATGACTGCAGTTCATTTCAAGGCTTATGATGATTATACACTTCATCAATACAGTAAGGGGCATTACTATATAGAGATTCCATTAAATGAAGTAGTTGTTTTCATCAGAAAAAACAAAGTGCTTCCGTTGGTATCGCCTGCGGACTGTACTGCTAATCTGGACATGAGTACACTTCATTTTATTGGGGATGTAGCAAAAGGTCAAACTTATACGCTTTATACAGAGGGTAAAGTTGAAAATGGCGAAACTGTTGTGCAAAAACATGTTTTGTCAATATAAATTAACAAAGGAGTGATTGTACTATGGATATGTTTAATGGTATGTTTGGCAAGGTTGCCAGTGGAATGTGCCGACTGTCTATGAATGGTGAAATAGCAGTTAAAACTTCAACTGGCTACAAGACCTACAACACAAAAACAAAGAAATTTGTTAATTGCAGCAATTTTGTGTTTAACATTGGTGAAGAATTTTTCTTTGTCGTACCCACAAATAAGGTTAAACCTGGAGACATTATCATAGTATCCGGAAAGCCCAGATGTGTTATCTCTGTTGATACGGACAGCATCAAAGTTGTTAACTATGAAGATTCGACAATCGAAAATATTCTTCCTGAACGACAGGTTTTCATGGGTAATTCCTATTTCTATGGAAAGATCGTTTCAATGTTTGGAAATGATTTCAAAAAAGGAAAAAAGGGAATGAACAAGATCCTATCATACATGATGATATCCGAAATGATGAAAAACGGAAGTTCTCAAGGTAATTCGGGAATTGGCAATATGCTTCCTCTTATGCTTATGATGAACAATAACGGCGGAGGATTCTTGGAAAACATATTTGATTTAGGCGACATCGAAGACGACGAAGAAGACGAGGAGGAATAGCAAATGGGTGGCGGAAGATGGACAAGTGATCGTTTCAGAGCATACAATGCCGCTGTTGGTAGAAAGGTCAAAGCAGATGGCGCACTCGACTCATCCTATACAGCACAAGACCTTTTTGTGTCAAGATCAATTCAGCCTGAACTTGACCCGAAAAATGTTATAAGAGAATGCTGCGATAGTGAAGAACATCCCAATACAATACCAGTTATTCTTGCACTTGATGTGACCGGAAGCATGGGCAGTGGTGCTGCAGAGGTTGCAAAGAAGCTTAATTTGGTAATGACAGAGCTTTATGAGAAGTTAAATGACGTTGAGTTTCTCGTAATGGGTATAGGTGATCTTAGTTATGACAGAGCTCCTATTCAGGTTTCGCAGTTTGAGTCGGATATCAGAATAGCTGAGCAGTTGGATAAGATTTATTTTGAAGGCGGCGGCGGTGGAAACAGCTTCGAATCATATACGGCTGCATGGTATTTTGGATTGAATCACACAAAACTGGATTGTCATAAACGTGGCAAAAAAGGAATTATAATTACAATGGGCGATGAACCGCTTAATCCGTATTTGCCTGCAAAGCAGCTTAACAAGGTTACAGGCGATAATGTACAAGGTGATGTAGAAACAAAAGAGCTTTATAGTGAGGCAATAAAGGAATTTGATTTGTATCACCTCGCCGTTGATGATAGAGCGACATCTTATAGACATTATAGTGAGCGCATAAAGAAAACCTTTGGCGAATACTTTGACGATAAACATCTTATTACAGTCAAACTTGATAACATTTCATCTACTATTGTGGATATTGTGTGCGGTGAATCTGGAGATACTTCTGTCAGCGGTACAATGAAAGAAATCTCATGGTAAAATCTGTCAAAATAGTTATCGGTGCTAACTATGGAGATGAGGGTAAGGGACTTGCCTCGAGATATTTTTCTCTGAAAGCCGATAAAGAAAACAAAAGATGTCTGACGATTCTTTTTAACGGAGGCAGTCAGCGTGGTCATACTGCGGATTTAAAAAATGGTTTGCGTCATGTATTTCATCATTTTGGCTCAGGCAGTTTCGATAACTCGGATACATTTTTTGACAGTGATTTTATCGTAAATCCCATGATATTTGCTGAGGAGATCGAAGAACTTGGTGACAAAGTTCCGAGGTGTTTTATTTCTGAACAGTGCAGAGTAACATTGCCTTATGATATGATGATAAATCAAATAATTGAGATATCAAGAGGAACACAACGACATGGTTCCTGTGGTTATGGAATTTGGGAAACTCAAAAACGCTATGAAGAATCTACTTTATCTTTGCGTTATGGGATGCTTTCTCAGTTAACAGATCACGATTTGATGAGTTATCTTATAAAAGTATCAGAGGAATATTTACCGGTAAGACTTAGATATTATGGTATTACAGAAATTCCTTCTGACTACAAAGATCTTGTGTGTTCAGAAGGAATAATGCAACATTTCATTGATGACTTCAGAAAAATGTCAGAATTGACTCAAACAGCTGATCTTATTCAACTATCTGAAAAATACGATTATTTTGTTTTTGAAGGCGGTCAGGGACTTGCTCTTGATGAAAATGCTGTTGATGAATACCCGAATGTTACAGCAAGCAGTACTGGTGCGTTTACACCTGTTATTAGATCATTGGAATTTCTAAATACATTTGATATCGAAGTATGCTATGTTTCAAGATCGTATTTCACACGCCATGGTGCAGGAAAACTTCCGTTTGAGTGTCCTAAAGAAAGTATTTCGCCGCACATTATTGATAAAACTAATGTATACAATGAGTTTCAAGGCAATATCAGATACGCTGATTTTGATGTTCAGACATTATTGAGACGAACAATTACAGATCATGAGAAATGTCGAAAAGAATGCAACAATATAAAAAAATCTCTTTTTTTAACGCACCTTAATTATGTTGAAACTCCGGTTGCTGAGTTTTGCGATCATTTCGATACTGTATATTTATCGTATTCAAAATTTGCTGAAGACGTGCAATTGCTGATCAATTAAAATATTCCGGAATATTTGTACGGTATCTAAAATAGATGCGTATCAATATTCCGGATTTGTTATAATAACAAAATCATTCTACATCTATGAGATTTATTTTTTAAGAAACCCCTCCCCCCCAACGCTACAAAATATCCATTTTGTAGCGTTGGGGGTATAAAATTATTGCTCGTCTGGAAAATCTGTCATTCGACGCTTACAACGAATCCGATGTGCTGACCACAGCAATTGAGAATTATCGCAAAAGAACAAGGCATTATCAGGAGAGAGTGCTTGTCGATCAAATCTACCGCAATCTTAAAGAACATTGCTTTCTGTAAAAGCAAGAATATCAGAATTTCGGTTACACCTTTGGGGCATCCAAAGAATAATCCTCCACCGGAAGAACACAAAACCACACATCAGGATAACACGGATCATATTGAAGTCGAGAAAGGTTTCGGTCTGGCAAATCGCTGCTTTGTCAATGGTCTCAATTCTCGCAATGAATCTCAACAGCATTGCAAGGGAGCTTTTGTTTTTATCTGTCTTTCATGTTTGTGATGCGGATCTGTCTTTGCATTGAGTGTAGTGATTGTGGAACAGACACTAATTATATTTAATCGGCAGCCAAGATTGCCTTGATCGGATAGTTATCTACAGTAACAGTACTTTTGTCAAGCGTAATTTCGGGAAGTCCTTTATTTGCTGCAAGATCATCTGCACATTGAGTGTACGCTCTCTCAAGCAAGCTGTCTTTTGTTTCTGTCATATCATTCCACTTTCCATCGGTGAAAAGAAAGCTTTCGCCCTTGTTGATAACACCCTTCACCGTCAAGCCTTTTTCAAAGCTTGCAGAGAACGGGAAAACCTCTGTAAAAACCATACTGCCGTCTTTGACGGAAATACGCTTCATTGTCAAAACGACAGAGTATTTTTCTCCTTTTTTAAGAGCATATTCGTTTTTAAGATCAACCTTGTGAGAACCGGCATATTGATGAGAATTGACGCCTTTTTCAAGCAGTGTGCCTGACGAAGGGTTATTATCATCAGTCACTTTGTATATCTCGTAACTCACCTTGGTTTCCGGCGAATCCGTTCTGTACTCGATCTGAAATAGCTTTTCGTCATTTTCGGCGTCAAACACGTTTGCTGTTTTTGTATCTGAGCTGTATTCTGTGCTTCCATACCACTGAGTCATCATCAGATCATATTGATCATAATTGAATGATGTATGATTTGACTCGCCGTTGTTATCAAACTCAAAGCTGATCGGTGATGTAATGCTGTGATCATAATAAGAAAGATAAAAATAGCCATCATCAATATCGCCGTCGAAAGTAGTTAATCCACCGCTGTTTTTTATGATAAACGCACCGTTTTCCGGAGGCGTGGTTTTATCTGTTTCCTGTGCGTCGACGTTCTTTTTCGTAAAATTCTCTTTCGGAAAATCATCATCATAACCCACTACGGTAACGCCATGATTCGGTTTTTCGTTACCGCTGTAATATGATGTACGTTTTTTTGCACTATATGCCGATTGATCAGCATTCATAGCTACAATAACTCCGTGCCCCTGACAAAGCTCCTCTTTAATCGCGCGAACTCCGTCCTCGTTAAACCGGTAGTTTCCGTTTGAATCAATCTCTGCAGGACATGGAAGAAGATTGCTCTGTCTGAATACCGGAACAACGGGTGCATTTCGATATTCTGCATTGAGCGGAAGCTTCCACCCCAATGACGATTCTTCATTATAAGCATAAGGATATTCCCCATTTATGCTCACGCTTTCATCGACCGGTCCGAAGCCCGATCCATAAAGATTTGCGCTCTGTACAAACGGTCCCCCAATAGTGTACACAGCAAGCTCATTTTCGCTCTCTTTCTGACTCAGATCAAAGCCCTCTCCGACCTGAGAAGAGCGAACCTTTCCCGATACAACATCTTCTTCCGTCATCCCATGGAACATATACCAGGCAATATATATCTCGGAAAAATTGACCTGTTCGTTTTTCTCACCTGCCTGTACTCCAAAATTATTGGCGCATAAATATGCGGTTTCGGCAGAGCCTGCAAGTGCAAATGTCCAGCAATCGCCATAATGCTGTGCTTTTACCGGAGTCACATAATTCTTTCCATTATAATTTCTCAGATCAAGTTTTGAAGGTAAATCTGACGTATCGATCTTTTGAAACTCTTCTCTATTGTCATCATGAGAAATACCGGTAACGGACGATGTATCATCTGAAAAAGGTTCCTCGCTGACGGAAGATGGAGTGCTGTTTGATGAACAAGCCGCTGCCGAGCAAATAATTAGTGTCGATATAATCATAGATAAATATTTTTTCATAGGTTTTTCCTCACTGATTCTTCAAGGAATAATTCAACAAATAGTTGTAATTTAAGTATATCACTTATAAATGAGCAAATTTTGAATTATTCGTCATTTTGTACAATTGTATTTGATTTATATGATTGTGATAACCAAACTTCCATCGCTATACTTGTACTTTATTGTCTCATTTTGTCTTTCCTCCCCTCTATCTCCCAATGTCATCAACTTAAGCTTTCGGTATGCCTCCGGCGGCAAGCCTTTTTGAAAAAGGCTTGCCGAAAAACTTTGTGATGCTCTCTGTCTAACCTTAAGTTGATGACATTGCTCTATCTCCGGGGAGGCGAGTTACTTTTGCTAGGCGGCAAAAGTAACCAAAAACGCCTTTGTGATTTAGAGGCTACAATCCCGCCTCAATCTTCTACGAAGCCGAGTTACCGCCAATTTTAGATTGGTTCGGCATTCTTCAATGCGCTGCGCGCAATTACAACTTTCTCGTGAGACTACGTTCAGGCAAATGTTTAGCAAGAAATTTTGTGCATTTTTACTTTTTTGCTCATTTATAGTATATCACAACATGCAGCCATAATCAATAAATATTTCGTAACTATTTGTTACTATTCAAACTCTAGGTTACTATTCACACTCTAACAGTCCCATCGCAACACAAAAAGACCGGTATTAGCCGGTCATTTAGTTTTCGATGGTAGTTTTGTCA